>JBKKAE010000061.1:0-5826 GCA_046714835.1 Actinomycetota bacterium
CCGGCGAGAGAGCCGGTCTCCGGATCCACGTCGCGTGGCACGGCCAGGTCGAGGAGGACGAGCGGCGAGTCCGAAGCCGGCCGTGCCGCGCGAACCATCTCGGCGGGCACCACGACTCCCGTCGCGCCGGTGGCGGAGACGACGAGGTCGGCCTCGCGGAGCGCCGCCGGGAGGTCGTCCATGTCGCCGAAGGCCGAACCCGTTCGCTCGGCCAGCACCCGGGCATGTTGCTTCGAGCGATTCAGGATCCAGACGGGGCCGACGCCTCGTTGCCGGAGATGTTTCACCGCGAGCGAGGCCATCGTGCCCGCTCCGATCACCACGACCGACCGACCGGCGAGGTTCCCCAGCACCTCCTCCGCGAGCGAAGCGCCCCGTCCGACGAACGCGTCGGGTGCCGCCCCGAGCGACGTCTCCTGACGGACCCGTCGCCCGGCCCTCGTTGCCGCGTGGAAGAGACCGGTGAGACGGGAGCCGGCTATCGCTTCGCCTTCGGCGAAGCGAAGCGCCTCGCGCACCTGCGACTGGATCTGCGTCTCGCCGAGCACCATGGAGTCCAAGCCACCGGCGACGGAGAACAGGTGCTCGACCGCGTCTCGCTCCCAATGGGCGTACAGGCTCTCCGCAAGCTGGGCGTCGGCGACGCCCTTCGTCTCGATCAGCAACCGCTTCAGCGCCAGGAACCCCGCGTGATAGCTCGGGACCGATCCGTACACCTCGACGCGATTGCAGGTCGAGAGCACGACGGCTTCGTCGATCCCGCCCAGATCCCGCGCGCGGCGATACCCCTTGACCAGGTCGTCCTCGGCGAACGCGAGCGACTCGAGGAGGTCGATCGGTGCGTGTCGGAAGGAGATGCCGAGGGCGAGGACTGCCATGACCGGGGAATCCTACCCAGCCGGGGTTCGACCTCGACGGGCGAAGCAGGACCCGGCCGCCCCGGGCGACGGCCTCCGGCATGCCCGCCGGGCACCGATGACGGGTCCTCTACACTCGTCGACGGAGACGTGGCTGAGTGGCCGAAAGCAGCCGCCTGCTAAGCGGTTAGGGGGGTAAAACTCCCTCGGAGGTTCGAATCCTCCCGTCTCCGCCCTTGTGATGTCTCGCGACATCGTGCCGACGTGTCTCGAGACATCGTTCCACGTCAGGTCCGGCCGTGCGGCTGGTAGTCGCGGCTGGGATCGAGGGTCAGCTCCCGGATGAGCTCACCGTCCTCGGTGATCACGCGGACCCGGAGGCCATCGACCAAGGCGACCTGCTCGCCGCGCGGCTCGGAACGGATGCCGAGGACGTCGAGCGTCGCGTCGCGGCTGTCTAATCCCCTGCCGCTTCATGGCGGGAGGTCCCAAGCTGCCGTGTAGGATTGCGCTTCGGCGCCCTTAGCTCAGTGGATCAGAGCGGCTGGCTACGGACCAGCAGGTCGGGGGTTCGAGTCCCTCAGGGCGCGCTTCCGGAACCGCAAGGTCGTCGTGACGTTGCTTCCTAGTCGCGGCTGAGCGCGTGGCGGTACGCGGGCGGTGCGTGGAGCCAGCACACAGGGGAAGCGTTGTACGTGGAGAGGATGGTCTGGCATCCCACCTGTTCGCACATCCGACCCTGAGGAGGACGGTCGGTCGCCTTCTTCCCGCGTTCCGGTGGACCGAAGACCCGATCCTTGCGGCTGATCCCTTCCACGCGGCCTGCCTCTCTGGTCGTGGAGCGCCTGATCCGTGGGCAGAGCGGGAGGATCTGCCGATGTCACCGGTCGGTTGCCCGACGCGGGAGTGTGGAGTCGCTCGGGGGTTCCACGATAACACGCGGTGGTCGCGACCCGCATAATCGAGGAGCCGAGCCCCTCTCGAAAGGACGCTTCATGAGCTCAGCTCCACCCGTCGCTGCCGCTGCGTTCGCGCCGCTTGGCCTCCTCGAATACAGGACCGGCCGTGCCGTCGTGGGTCGCCCCGCGGAGCTCGCGGCGATCGAGGACGGCATCAACGCTGCCGCGGGGGGACGCTTGTCCGCGGTCGCGGTCGAGGGTGAACCGGGGATCGGCAAGACCCGCCTTCTCCTGGCCGCTCGGGAGATCGCGGTGGCCCGCGGGTTCCTCACCGTGGCGGTTGGTGCCGATGAAGAGCTGCGGGGCCCGTTCCTCCTTGCACGATCGATCCTCGGGGCTCCCGAGGTGGCCGAGGCCGTCGCCGGCGCCGACTCGCAGGCGGCGATCGTCGCGGCCGCCCAAGCGCTCGGCGGTCGCGACGATCCAGCCTTCGCCGGATTGTCCGCCGACCAACGGCTCCTTCGTTCGTTCGACCTCGCGACGATGGCGGTTCGAGCGCTCACCGCGGGGCAGCCGCTTGCCTTGCTCATCGACGACATGCAATGGTCCGACGAGGACAGTCTTCGGCTGCTCCGGTACGTCATCCGGACGGAAGGCGCGAGTCCGATCTTCCTGATGTTCTCGATCCGCCCCGAGGAGGTCGCGACGCTCACCGAGGCGGTGACGTTGCTCGCCGATATGGAGCGCATGCGCGTGATCCGGAGGCTGAAGCTCGCGCGGTTCTCGGTGCTCGAGACTTCGGAGTTCCTCACCCAGATCCTCGGCGGGCACGTCGAGCCCGCGACCGCCTCGACGATCCACGGGCAGGCGGAAGGTGTCCCCTTCATCGTGGAGGAGATCGGCCGGGCGTACCGCGAAGCCGGGATGCTGCAGCAGGTCGCGGACACGTGGACCCTGACCCGCAACGCCGAACGGCTGGCACCTTCCGCGGTGCGCACGTTGATCCAGCGCCGCGCGGCCCATCTTCCGACCGAGACGAAGACGGCGCTCGCCGAGGCAGCGCTCCTCGGTCGCCATTTCAGCTTGAAGGACCTCCGGGAGGTGCGCGTCCGGATCGGGGAGGGGGAGCAGGAGGACGACCTGGTCGCTATCGGCGACATGATGGCGCCCGCCGTCGCGGCCGGGCTGCTCGTGGAGCAGCCCGAGGACGCGCCGGCGGACTACAGCTTCCCTCACGAGCAGGTCCGCGAGTTCGCGGCCGACACGTTGGCGCCGGCTCGCCGGCGCGAGATCCATGGGGCGATCGTCCAGCTCCTGCTGACCGGCGAGCCTGCACCCGAGACGCTCCCGCTCCTTGCTCACCACGCGCGGGCGGCCGGCGACGCGCAGGTATGCGTTCGCTTCTCCACCGAAGCCGCGGCTGCGGCGCTCGTGGCGCACGCACCGGAGGAAGTCCTGCGGGTCGTGGAGATCGCGCTGCCGCAGGCGGCGACGCCGCAGGAGCGGCTCGGCTTGCTCACCGCACGCGACGACGCCCTGGAGATGCTGCGACGACCCGGGGATCGCTTGGAGGGGCTGTCGGAGCTGGCCGCCCTGGCCGAGGCGCTCGGCGACCCCCACCTGGACCTCGACGTTACGCTCCGCCGCGCGGCTGCGCTGCGGCTGTCACAGCAGGATGACCGGGCGGCGGAGCTCGCCTCGCGGGTGCGGGACCTCGCGGTCGAACGGAACGATCGGGCCGCCGAGCTCGCCGCCTGCGTGGAGCTCGGCCAGGCGCTGGTCCACGCCGGGCTCGGCGAAGGGTTCTCGCCCTCGGCCGCCGAAGTGGACCTCGACGCCGCCGAAGAGGCGTACGGTCGTGCGGCTCAGCTCGCGGAGGAGCTCGGCGACACCTCGATGCTGGCAGCCACGACCCGGGAGCTGGGCGTGATCGACCTCGGTCGGATGCGCGCGTGGTTCGTCGATCGGATGGTGGCGGGGGAGCATCTGCCGGCGATGGAGCGGGTCGCCGCCGGCGAGGCGATCGAGGACATCGTGAAGGAGCTCCCCATCGCGCCGTTGGTGGCATCGGCAGGCGAGCGCTTCCACCGGTCGCTCGAGCTCTACGAGGAGCTCGGTGACCGACAGGGCATGATGGCCTCGATCATCGCGATGGCCTACCTGAACTGGGCCCCCGACATCCACATCGGTTCCGACTCGGCTCGCCACATCGAGGAGATCCGGCGGCTCGCGACGCAGCTCTCGTCCTTCACAAGTGAGAGCCAACGGGCGTTCGCTGAGGTGCAGATGCTCTACGGGGTGCACGTGTTCGCTCGAGCGAAGGTCATCCCGGATCTGGCTCTGTCGCGCGGCGCAGAGGCCTACGAGCGAGCTCGCGCGATCGGCGACCGGCAGCTCGAGTTCCTCTCCGCCGGCGGGACCGCGCTTTCGTTCCTGGAGCTCGGCGATCTGGACGAGGCGACGACGTGGCTCGATCGGGCGTCGACCGTCGCCGCGGAGAGCCCGACGCCCTCGCGGGCCCGCCAGCTGGAGCTCTGGCGGGGGCTGTTGCACGCCGCCCGGGGAGATGCCGACGGGATGCGTGGGCACCTCGAGCGCGCGGTGCAGATGGCCGCCGAACAGGCGCTCCCCGCGGTCCGCTGCGAGGTGCTCGCGGAGCTCGCCCTGGCGTCGGCCACCCTCGGGAGCGAGCAGAAGGACGACGAGTTGCTCGCGGTGGGCGAACGGGCATCGTCGGAGGCGAAGGAATTGCTCGGGATCCTGCCCGGGCACGCCCCGTGGGGCGCGAAGGCCGATGCGGCGCTCGCGACGGTTGCCCTCGCGCGCGGAGAGCCCGAACACGCCGTCGAAGCGGCCCGGTCGGCGGTGGAGGCGCTCACCGCCGCTCGCCACGAAGACCTGGATCTCGAAGTACTTCTGCCCGTCGCCGCGGCCATCACGGCGGCCGGCACCGACGAGGAGCGGGTGAGCATCCTTTCCTATCTGCGGCTCCAGACGGCGGTGATCGCGAACCGGATCGTCGACGAAGGCGTCCGGACTCGATGGTTCCGGGGCCCGATCGGAAGCGCGCTCGCGGCCATGGCCTCGGATCCCGATATGCCGCTGACGCGCCACATGCAGGACGGATCGGTCGAAGGTCTGGACGACGACGACGCCCAGCTCCTCAAGCTCGTCGTCGAGGGGCTCTCGAACGAGGAGATCGCCGACCGCCTTGGCGTCGACACCGGCGAGGTGGCCCGGCGCCTCGGGTCGACGTACGCGAAGATCGGTGCGTCGTCACGTGCCGATGCCACCGCGTTCGCCTTCCAGTCGAGGATGCTGTGACGGAGAGCCCCTAGATGCTTCGCGCGAGGGTCGATCGGCCCCGGTGCATCGGTGCCGGTAACTGCATCACGATCGCCCCGACGGCGTTCGACTGGCACCGGGGAGACTTCGGCAAGGCCGCCGTCGTGGATGCGGCGAGCGTCGACGAGGAGAAGCTCCGAGAGGCCGCGCTCGCCTGCCCGACGCAGGCGATCGTCCTCGAGGATGTCGCGGAGCTGCTCCCGTGGCAGCTCCGCGGCCGCTCGCCCACACAACGCGTCCAGCGAACATTCATGTTCACCGACATCGCCGGGTCGACGAACCTCCTCGAGGCGATGGGGGACGAAGCCTGGAATTCTCTCCTGTCCTGGCACGACAAGACCTTGCGCTCGTTGTTCGGCTCGAACCGAGGCGAGGAAGTGGTGGCAACCGGCGACGGATTCTTCGTCGCCTTCGAGTCTCCGGACGACGCGCTCGCCTGCGCGGTCGCGATCCAGCGGGACCTCGCCGCGCATCGGGCGGCCGCGGGGTTCGCGCCGCAGGTGCGGATCGGGATCCACGCCTCCGACGCGACGATGGTCGGGCGGAACTTCACCGGGAAAGGTGTGCACGAGGCCGCTCGGATCGGGGGCCTCGCCGAAGGCGGGGAGATCGTTGCGAGCGCAGGAACGGCCGTCGGCGGGCGGTTCCCCACGCGGGATCCACGGACGGTGACGGTCAAAGGCATCTCCGATCCGATCGAGGTCGTCACCGTCGACTGGCGGTAG
>JBKKAE010000062.1:0-2916 GCA_046714835.1 Actinomycetota bacterium
GGGGGGGGGGGGGGTGGCGGCGGGGGGCGGCGGGCGCGGCCGCGGGGGCGCCGCCCCCGCCCCCCCCCCCCCCCCCCCCCGCCACAGGGTTGCTCGGCCGGCTCCCGCTCTTCGGCATCTGCCTCGGGCACCAACTGCTGGGCCTTGCGCTCGGCGGCCGGACCTACAAGATGCCCTTCGGTCATCGGGGCGTGAACCAGCCGGTACTGGACGCGCGGACGGGCGAGGTGCACATCACCAGCCACAACCACGGGTTCGCGGTCGATCCCGCCGGGTGGGAACGCGGTCCGGACGGAGCGGTCCGTACCGCGTTCGGCCGCGTGGAGATGAGCCACCGCAACCTCAACGACGACACGTTGGAGGGTCTCCGCTGCCTCGACGTCCCCGCCTTCTCCGTCCAGTACCACCCGGAGGCGGCGCCGGGGCCGCATGACGCTCGCGGGTTGTTCCAGGAGTTCCGCAGTTTGATCGAAAGGGGTCAGGGGGGCTCAAACAGCGAGCCTGCGAGCGGTAGCCCAACGGGAAGGGGCTCAAACAGCGAGCCTGCGAGCGGTACCCCCTTTGGAAAGACCCCGTCCTCATGACCAAACGGGCGGACCTATCGTCGATCCTGGTGATCGGATCCGGCCCGATCGTGATCGGCCAAGCGTGTGAGTTCGACTACTCCGGCACGCAGGCATGCCGGGTCCTTCGCCAGGAGGGGTATCGCGTCGCGCTCGTCAACTCCAACCCCGCCACGATCATGACCGACCCCGAGTTCGCCGACCGGACGTACATCGAGCCGCTCACGCCGGAGTCGGTGCTCGCCGTGATCGAACGGGAGCGGCCCGACGCGCTGCTGCCGACGATCGGGGGCCAGACCGGACTGAACGTGAGCGTCACCCTCGCGGAATCCGGCGACCTCGAGCGGCTGGGAGTCGAGCTGATCGGGGCCAGCCTGGAAACGATCCACCGTGCGGAGGACCGCAGCCGGTTCAAGGAGACGATGACGAAGGCGGGTTTGGACGTGCCGCGCGCCGGGATCGCACATGTCCTCGAGGAGGCGCTGGCGCTCGGGGACGAGCTGGGATTCCCGGTGATCGTCAGGCCGTCCTTCACCCTCGGCGGGGGAGGAAGCGGGTTCGCGGCGTCGCGGGAGGAGCTCATGGTCCTCGCGCGGCGGTCGCTGGCCGCGAGCCCGGTCTCCGAGATCCTCGTCGAAGAGTCGATCGCGGGGTGGAAGGAGTTCGAGCTCGAGGTGATGCGCGACCACGCCGATAACGCGGTGGTCGTCTGCTCGATCGAGAACGTCGATCCGATGGGGGTCCACACCGGAGACTCCGTCACGGTCGCGCCGCAGCAGACCCTCACGGACCGCGAGTACCAGGCGATGCGTGACGACGCCCTCGCGTGTCTGCGCGCGATCGGTGTCGAGACGGGGGGCTCCAACGTCCAGTTCGCCGTCGATCCCGTCACGGGGCGTCGTGTGCTGATCGAGATGAACCCGCGCGTGAGCCGATCGTCAGCGCTCGCCTCGAAGGCCACTGGGTTCCCCATCGCGAAGATCGCGGCGCTCCTGGCGGTGGGCTATCGACTGGACGAGATCCGCAACGACATCACCGGTGCGACGCCGGCATCGTTCGAGCCGACGCTCGACTACGTGGTGGTCAAGATCCCGCGGTTCGCGTTCGAGAAGTTCCCCGAGGCCGATGCGGCCCTGACGTCGACGATGAAGTCGGTGGGCGAGGTGATGGCGATCGGGCGGACCTTCAAGGAAGCCCTCGGGAAGGCGTGGCGCGGCCTCGAGAAGATCGGCTCGGATCTCGGCGCCGCATACGTCGAAGCCAACGTCGACGCGCTGACCGCCCTTCGCGACGGGAGCGAGGGTCGGTTCCATCTGATCGAGCGGGCGCTCGATGCGGGCCACAGCGTGGACGAGATCGCCGCGGCGTCGTCGGTCGATCCGTGGTTCGTCGACCAGATGTCCCAGGTGTGGGAGCGCGCCGAGGACCTCCGTGGGACCTCGCTGGATGCGCTCGAACGCGATCGCTTCCTCGACGCGAAGCGCGCCGGCCTGTCGGATGCACGGATCGCGTTCGAGACGGGGTCGACGGAAACGGACGTGCGGGCACGGCGGGAGGAGCTCGCTCTCCTGCCCGTGTTCAAGTCCGTGGACACCTGCGGCGGCGAGTTCCCCGCCCGAACGCCGTACCACTACTCCACCTATGAAGAGGAGTCCGAGGTCACGGAAGCCACGCGACCTCGCGTCGTGATCCTCGGGGCGGGGCCCAACCGGATCGGGCAGGGGATCGAGTTCGACTACGTCTGCGTGCACGCCGCGTTCGCGCTGGAGGATGCCGGGTTCGAGTCGGTGATGATCAACTCGAACCCCGAGACCGTTTCCACGGACTACGACACGTCGAGCCGGCTCTACTGCGAGCCGCTCACCGCCGAGCACGGCCTCGCGGTCTGCCGGGCGTAGCGACCCGTCGGGGTCATCGCGCAGTTCGGCGGCCAGACGCCGCTCGAACTGGCGCGGATCCTTCAGGGCGCCGGGTTCACGATCCTGGGGACCTCGCCGGACGCGATCGACCTCGTGGAGGAAAGGGGACGCTTCGCGGAGCTCCTCCAGGAGATGGAGATCCCCGCCCCACCGCACGGCGAGGCGCGGACGATTGAGGAGGCTCGCGTCGTCGCTCGCCGGATCGGCTATCCGGTCGTCGTTCGACCCTCGTACGTACTCGGGGGGCGCGCGATGGAGATCGTCTACGGCGATGACGAGCTCGAGACGTTCGTTCGGTCGGCGGCCGAAGCCTCCCGCGAGCACCCGGTCCTGATCGACCGCTTCCTCGAGGGCGCCATCGAGGTCGACGTCGACGCCGTCTGCGACGGTGTCGACGTATTCATCGGCGCGGTGATGGAGCACATCGAAGAGGC
>JBKKAE010000063.1:0-4226 GCA_046714835.1 Actinomycetota bacterium
GCCCTGATCGACGAGCACGGCGCAGCTGCCGTGGCGCACTGAGGGGCGACATGAGGAAGGACACCCTTCGAAAGATGGCGCTCGCACTTCCGGATGCGATCGAGCAGGAAACGTGGGGGCAGCCGACCTTTCGGGTGCAGAAGAGGATCTTCGTGATGTTCTCCGACGAGGAGCGGGAGGCTTGGGTCAAGAGCACCCACGACGAGCAGCGGGCCCTCGTCCAGATGGATCCGGAAACGTTCTTCGTGCCGCCCTATGTCGGGCCGAGCGGATGGGTCGGCGTCAGGTTCCGGACCGTCGACCGCGAGGAGATGCGCGAGTTGGTCACGGAGGCCTGGCGTCTGACGGCGCCGAAGCGGGTCGTCGCGTCGTTCGACGAGGAGGCCAAGTAGCTCGTGCTGCTCATCCGGTGCCCCTGGTGCGGCCCCCGCGACGAGATCGAGTTCCACTACGGCGGTCAAGCGCACATCCCGTATCCAGAGGATCCGGAGGCGCTCTCCGACGAGGAGTGGGCGGACTTCCTCTTCATGCGCGACAACCCGTTGGGGCCGTTCCGCGAGCGCTGGTGCCACGCGCACGGCTGCCGGCGCTGGTTCAACGCGGTCCGGGACACGTCGACACACCGGTTCGTCGCGACGTACCGGATGGGCGAGGAGCCGCCCGCGTGAGCCGGAGGCTCGACGCCGGCGGCTCCTGGATCGACCGCTCGACGCCGCTCACGTTCCGGTTCGATGGGGTCGAGTACGAGGGCTTCGAAGGGGACACGCTCACGAGCGCGCTCCTGGCGAACGGGATCATCGCCGGGTTCACGAGCCCTCTCCTCGATCGCCCACGGGGCGTGATGACGGCGGGACCGGAGGAACCCAACGCGTTCGTCGAGATCAGCGAGCCGGGATTCGACGCGATCGTTGCCGCGACGATGGTGGAGCTCGTGGACGGGCTGGTTGCGGACCCGCGAGCCGGCGTGGGGCGACTCCCCGACGCGGGCGAGATGCCCTCGGTCGACGCGGCCCACCGGCATGTGCATGTCGAGACGTTGGTCATCGGCGGTGGTCCCGCCGGGAGGAGGGCGGCGGTTGCCGCGGCGAAACGCGGCGACCGAGTGATGCTGGTGGATGAACATCACCGGATCGACCGGCCTCCGGACGGGGTCACGGTCCTCCCCCGCACGACGGCCCTCGGCGTCTACGACGATGGCTATGTCGTGGCGCACGAGCGGTCCGCCACGCTCGAGCGTCTCTGGCACGTCCGCGCGGCTCGGGTCGTCCTGGCCACCGGCGCGCACGAGCGCTTCGTCGCCTTCGCCGGGAACGACCGTCCCGGCGTGATGCTGGCGTCCGCGGCCGCGACGTACGTCGAGCGATTCGGCGTGCTTCCCGGCGATCGCGTGGCCATCTTCACCACGAACGATTCCGGCCTGGAGTCGGCGAACGCCCTCCGTGCGGGCGGCGCCGACATCGTGCACACCATCGGCGTGGGAGAAGACCCGTCCGCGGCCATCGAGGACGTCGACCTGCTGCTCGTGTCGGGGGGGTGGAACCCGAACCTGACCTTGTGGCGGTCGATCGGCGGGGGCCTCCGGTACAGCAGGCGACTGGCGACGTTCCGTCCCGACGGCGTCGGGCCGCCGTGGCTCGAGGTCGTCGGGTCGGCCGACGGGGATTGGCTTCCCGGCAGCCAAGCCCACTGGCTCGAACCTGCCGACGACTACTCCGAGCACTTCGTCGATCTGCAGCGAGACCAGACGGTGGCAGATATCGCGGAGGCGCTGGAAACGGGACTCGTCTCCGTCGAGCACGTCAAGCGAGCCACGTACATCGGGACCGCGATCGACCAGGGCCGAACGAGCGGAGTCCTCGCCGTCGCGATCGTGAACCAACTGCTCGGAGCCGGGCCCGACGCGCAGGGGCCTTCGGGTGCCCGCCCGCCGACCGTGCCGATCTCGTACGCCTCGATCGCCGGCCCGGATCGCGGGGATCTGCTCGATCCGATCCGTCGGACACGCATCCACTCCTGGCACGAGGAACAGGGCGCGGTGTTCGAGGACGTGGGCCAATGGAAACGTCCGCGCTACTTCCCTCTCGACGGAGAGGACATGGACGCGGCCGTCGCTCGTGAATGCCTGGCCGTCAGGAACGCGGCCGGCGTGCTCGACGCATCGACGCTGGGGAAGATCGACGTCGTCGGGCCGGACGCCGCCGCGTTCCTCGATCGGATGTACACGAACCGGATGAGCACGCTACGGGTGGGATCGATCCGGTACGGATTCATGCTCGGCCTCGACGGGATGGTCGCGGACGACGGCGTGGCGATGCGTCTCGGCGAAGACCACTTCCTCGTGACGACCACTACCGGGAACGCCGCGATGGTGCTCGACCGGTTCGAGGAGTGGCTCCAGACCGAATGGCCGAACCTGCGTGTGTACTGCACGAGCGTCACCGAGCAGTGGACCGACGTGGCCGTCGCCGGACCGAGGACGAGAGAGGTGCTCGCCACGGTCGGGACGGACATCGATCTGGCACCCGAGGCGTTCCCGTTCATGACGTTCCGCGACGGAGAGGTGGCCGGCATCCCGGTGCGCGTCGCCAGGGTGAGCTTCACCGGTGAGCTCTCGTACGAGATCCTCGTCGACGGCCGGCGCGGCCTCGAGCTCTGGGAAGCCGTGAGGAACGCCGGTACGCCCTTCGGCCTCACGCCCTACGGCACCGAGGCGATGCACGTCCTCCGCGCCGAGAAAGGATTCGTGATCGTCGGACAGGACACCGACGGCACCGTCACGCCGGACGACCTCGGGATGGGCTGGATCGTTCGGAAGGACGACTCGGATTTCATCGGGCGACGGTCACTCCGCCGGGCAGACGCACTGCGGGATGATCGGAAGCAGCTCGTCGGCCTCCTTCCGAGCGGACTCCTGCCCGAGGGAGCCCAGCTCGTCGAGGAGGACACTGGCCGGATCCCGATGCCGATGATCGGCCACGTCACGTCCTCGTACGCCAGCCCCACGCTCGATCGACCCATCGCGCTCGGGATGGTCGAGCGCGGGCGGTCGCGGCAGGGCGAGACGGTGTACGCGCCGCTGCCGGGAGGCACGATCTCCGCGGAGATCGTGCCACCCGTCTTCTATGACCCTGAGGGAACCCGTCGTGACGGATGAGCTGCTCGCCACCGTCGATCTGGCGCAGGTGTCTCTTCGGGCCGATCCGCGCAGCCTCCCCTTCCAGCCACCGGACCCGAACGCCGCCGGGACATGGAACGCGAGGGACGTCCTCTGGCTCGGTCCGGACGAATGGCTCGTCGTGGGTGAAGCCGGCAGCGAGGGCTCGATCGAACGCGAGCTGCAGGACGCGTTGGCAGGCCAGGACCAGTCGGTCGTCGATGTCAGCGCGAACAGGATCGTTGTCGAGCTCGTCGACGGACTCGATCTGCTGGCAAGCGGTTGTGGGCTCGACCTCGACCCGAGCCGGTGGCTGCCGGGGATGTGCGCGCAGAGCCTGTTCGGAGGCGCGCAAGTGATCCTGCACCAGCTTGACGAGCGAACGACTCGCGTCTTCGTCCGCCCGTCGTTCGCCGGCTACTTCCGCCTCCGACTCGGGGCAGCTCAGCAAGTTAGCTGAGCTCGGCCAGCATCTGCTGGTGCCAGGCCACGGTCGCCTCCACCTGGTTGAACGTGAAGAGGTGGATCGCTCGGACATCGGCGATCCGATCGGCGACCGTCGGCGCGAGCGACCGAAGGAGCCGGTCAGGGGTGAACAACCTGCCGAAGACGAGACGGAGGAGCTGCCGATTCTTCCGGAGGTACCGAACCGATCCACCCACCCCGATCCGGGCGGCGACCCGAAGCAACCTCCGAACATCCACGGCTCCCGGGAGCCCGAGGTGGACAGGGAGCGCCACCCCCGCGTTCCGGATCCGCGAGATCCACGACGAGATCGCGGCCGCGTCGAAAGTCATCTGCGTTGTCAGGTACGTGGCGAGCCGCTGCTTCTCATTCAGCGAAGAGAGCAGCACCTCGTCCGGGATCGAGGGGTGGCCTTCCGGATACCCGGCGACGCCCACGGCCTCGAAGGGATGTCCCAGCTCCTCCATCATCCGCAGCAGTGCGAGGCCGTCGTGGATCTCGCCTCGATCCTTCGCATCTCCCCCCACGACGAAGACATCGCGGATCCCTGCGGACGTGCATCGACCGAGCAGCTCCGCCAGGTGCGCCCGGTCGCGGATCATGTGCG
>JBKKAE010000064.1:0-2595 GCA_046714835.1 Actinomycetota bacterium
ACCATCTCCTGCTGGAGCGCGCGAAGAAGGCAGGCGCCCGTGTCCTGGAGGCCACCGACGCTCGCGCGCCGCTGATGAAGGACGGCTGGGTCGTCGGGGCCGAGACCGTGCCGGCCGACGACGGTGACTCGGAACCGGTGGAGATCCACGCTCGATTCACGATCGCGGCGGACGGCGCCGCGAGCCGCTTCGCGGCTCCCGCCGGCGTCCGCCGCGACGAGACCCGCCCCCTCGGCATCGCCGCCCGTCGCTACTACCACGCGCCCAACCTCAGCGGTCCGTGGTTCGAGTCCTGGCTCGACCTGTGGGAGGGCGACATGCTCCTTCCGGGCTACGGCTGGCTCTTCCCCATGGCCGACGGCCGCGTGAACCTCGGCGCCGGCCTGTTGAGCACCTTCCGGAACTTCAAGGACATCTCCGCTCCGCGCCTGTTCGACGCCTTCGCGAAGATGCTTCCCGAGGAACGCGGGATCTCCGAGGAGTCCGCCGACGGCCGGATGCTCTCCGGGCCGCTTCCGATGAGCATGAACCGCGCACCGCAGGCGGTCCCGGGGATGCTCGTCGTCGGTGACGCCGCCGGTGCCGTGAATCCGATGAACGGCGAGGGGATCGCCTATGCGATCGAGACGGGCGAGATCGCCGCCGAGCTCCTCCACGAGGCACTCGTCAAAGACCGCCCCGGCCTCGCGATGGTGTACCCGCAGGCCCTCCGCGAGCGCTACGGGCGCTACTTCCACCTCGGCCGCGGCTTCGCGAAGCTGGTCGGCAAGCCCGAGATCATGGCTCCCGCGACGAAGTACCTGCTGCCGAACCAGAAGGTCATGGGGTTCGCGATGCGCATGATGGCGAACCTCACCGACGGCCGGGACGGGGACGCGCAGGACAAGCTCTTCTACCTCCTCGAGAGGCTGGCACGCGCGTCGTGACCGTAGGATTGCCGCCCGTGGGTCTGAGCGGATCCTTCGTCCTCGCCGCCGGACTGAGCGACTACCTGCCCATCGTCCTCATGGGGGTGCTCGCCGTCGTCTTCGCGGTGGCCTCGCTCGGCGCCTCGGCGCTCCTTCGACCGCACCACCCCAACCGCCCCAAGCTCTCGGCGTACGAGAGCGGCAACGATCCCGTGCGGCTTCCGGGCGGGGAGCGCTTCAGCGTGAAGTTCTATGTCGTCGCGATGCTCTTCATCATCTTCGACATCGAGACGATCTTCCTGTTCCCGTGGGCCGTCACGTTCCGGCAGCTCGGGCTGTTCGGCTTGATCGAGATGGCGGTGTTCATCGCGCTCGTGTTCGTTGCCTACGTCTACATCTGGAAGAAGGGCGGTCTCGACTGGTCCTCGGCGCCACCGGACCTCCGAGTCGAGCAGGACGACGAGGGACCGACCCCGGTCGCGGAGCTGGACGAGGAGTATCTCGGTGCCCGTTGAACGGTTCGAGGGACACCTCACGGGCCATACCCCCGAGGAGGTCGAGGACGAGGTCAAGAAGGGGGTCATGCTCACGACCCTCGACCGCGCCGTCAGCTGGGCCCGCAAGCAGTCGATGTGGCCCGCCACCTTTGGACTCGCGTGCTGCGCCATCGAGATGATGTCCGCGGGCGCGGGTCGCTACGACCTCTCCCGGTGGGGGATGGAGCTGTTCCGGGCCTCACCCCGCCAGGCGGACCTGATGATCGTCGCCGGCCGCGTGTCCCAGAAGATGGCGCCGGTCCTTCGCCGGGTCTACGACCAGATGGTCGAGCCCAAGTGGGTCGTGTCGATGGGCGTGTGCGCCTCCGCGGGTGGCATGTTCACGAACTACGCGATCGTCCAGGGCGTCGATACGATCGTGCCGGTCGACATCTACGTCCCCGGGTGTCCGCCCAAGCCGGAGATGCTGATGTTCGGCATCCTGAAGCTGCACGAGAAGGTGCGGACGACGGGAACGATCCGATGAATCCGGCCGAGCTGGCGGTCCGGATCGGGGACCACTTTCCCGATGCCTTCCTGGCGCGCGAGGAGGTCACGGTGCTGGTCGGCCGTGAGGAGCTGGTCGACGCGCTGCTCCGTCTCCGGGATCAGTCGGATCTCTCGTTCGGCTTCCTCTCGAGCGTGACCGCGACCGATCACCCGGGGAAGGACCCGAGGTTCTGGGTCGTCTACGAGCTTCGATCCGTGGAGCACGCGCACCGCCTCCGTGTCAAGGTGGGGCTTCCGGGCGACGACCCGCACGTGCCGTCGGTTACTCCGCTCTTCCCGACCGCCGACTGGCACGAGCGCGAGACGTGGGACCTGTTCGGCATCGTCTTCGACGGTCACCCCGACCTCGACCGGATCCTGCTCCCCGACGACTGGGAGGGACATCCCCTCCGCAAGGACGAGGAGCTCGGTGGCGTCGGTACGCAGTATCACGGCGCGTTCATCCCGCCGGTCGACGAACGGACCATGCCGTGATGGCGACCGGACAAGAGCCAAGGATCGGTCACGAGATGGGCGCGGCTCGCGACGAGCTCCGCGACGTTCCTCATCAGATCCGCGACCGCGCGACCGGCGAGGTCCGCCGGGAGACGATGATCATCAACATGGGGCGGCACCCCCCCACGACCCCCGGGGGGGTTCGG
>JBKKAE010000065.1:0-3548 GCA_046714835.1 Actinomycetota bacterium
CCGACATCACGAGCGTGACGAGCACGGTGGGGAGCCAGCGCCGGGCCGGCCGGAACGCGCCGGCAGGCGCGTCTGGCCGGACCGGCACATCGGACGAGCGGATCATGCTCTCCTTCCGGTGTCAGCCACGGACAACAGCTTCGTGAGTCGCGCGAGCCGCAAGGGATGAAGCAGCAGTCCTCGGATGCGCAGGCGCCGACCGAGGAGGTCGCCCACGATCGCGCGTCCCTCCCGGCTCCGCACGTCGGGCAGCCCGAAACGGAGTGGCGCGGTCGTGAGATCGAGGAGCCGCCCCGACGGCGCACTGATCGCGAGATGGGCATCGGGAACGTTCCCATCTCCCACCCGCACCTCCTCGGGTGCGATCCGAAGGAACACCGTGACATCCGCGTCCGACGCATCCAGCACCACGACAGACGGTCGGAGGAGTCCACGCCGCGCGGGATCCCGGGCGAGGTTCTGTTCGATGAGCTCGGCGACCATCGACGCCAGTCCGCTCGGCTCGGCGCCGACGACGGTGACCTTCACGGCTCCAGCACGACCTTGGTCGCCTCGCGCCGATCGAACAACGCGTAGCCCTCTGCGGCGTCCTCCAGCGGCAGTCGATGGCTGACCAACGGGGTGGGATCGACCTCACCTCGCTCGAGAGCCGCGGTCGCCCGCTCCCACCAGGCGAGGACCGGCGTCAGCCCCGCGAACCGGACGGTTAGCGCGCGCGACCAGTAGGCGCCGAGCTGCACCTTGGTCGTCTCCGACGAGTAGACCCCGAGCACGACGACGGTGCCGCCTCGCCGCACCGCGTCGATCGCCCCTTCGAACGCTGAGGGGTGCCCCACCGCATCGATCACCACGTCGGCACCGCGGCCGTCCGTCGCCTCGGCGAGCGCCGTCACGGGGTTCCGCTCGTCCACGTGCACGGGGATCGCGCCCGCCGCCGCCGCGAGCGCCAACCGCGACGGCTCCCGGTCGAGCGCGTAGATCGTCGGCGCGCCGAGCGCCCGCAACCCTTCGATGGTGCAGAACCCCACCGGACCACAGCCGAGTACCGCGACGACGTCGTCCCCTTCGGCGGCGGCGAGCGACGCGCCGTAGAAGCCGGTGGTCAGCACGTCGCCCACGAAGACGCCCGCCGCATCGTCCACGGCGTCGGGGAGCCGGAGCAGGTTGATGTCGGCGTGCGGGACCCGCAGCCGTTCGGCCTGCGCCCCCGGCAGCGCCCCTCCGAAGATCCCGTACCCGAAGACCGCATCGTCGTCGCAGAGAGCCGACTGCCCGTTGCCGCAGAACCAGCACTGCCCGCAGGCGACGTTGAACGCCACCGCGACGCGATCGCCGACCTGCGTGCGTCCGACGGCTCCACCCACCGCTTCCACGACGCCGACCGCTTCGTGACCGAGCGGCTCACCCGGCTCCATCGGAGCCTTCCCGTGGAGCAGGTGCAGGTCGCTCCCGCAGATCGCGGTCCTCGTGACCCGCACGATCGCGTCGCCGGGACCTTCGATCTCCGGATCGGGCAGATCGGTCACTCGGACGCGACCCACTCCGTCGAAGACGACGCCGCGCATCAGGACTCGTCGGGGCCATCGTCGGGAAAGGTCGTGTCCACCTGGCCGGCGATGTACGCGAGCTCCTGCGTACCTTTCACGTACCGGAGGATCTTCGGCAGATCGCCTCGGACCCGGAGCTTCCCCTGAACCAGACCCTTGATGGGCTCGAGGTCTCCATGGATGACGTCTTTCCACCGCGAGTACGGGGCTCGGACCGCGAACTCGGCGGCCGCGGACCTCTCCCCGTCGACGATGCCGCCGCCACGACATCCCCCGTGCCAGAGGTCGAGGAGCCCGTGCACGTCCTCGGTCAGGCCCTTGTCCGGTTCAGCATCGATCTGGATGACCACATCGCCTTCCCAGGTGGCGGCGAACTCCGCGTACTCCTCGGATGCGTTGATCGCCTCGATGTAGGCCTGGAACCAGTCCTCGGTCGGGAACTCCGGCACGTTCAGACCTCCCAACCCGCGATGATCGTGACCACGGCGATCAGATTGAAGACGGCGTGGCCGGCGATGCTGGCCAGGAGGTTCCGCCGGGTCCAGTAGATCCACGCGAGACCGAGCCCCGTGCCGACGTGCGTGAGGCCGAGGGCGAGCACGTCCAGTCCGTCGCCCGGCGTCAGGAGATGGAAGGCGCCGAACGCGACCGCCGAGACGATCGCGCCGACCCAGAAGCCTCCCCGGTCGGCGATCGAGCGGAACAGGAGACCTCTGAAGACGAACTCCTCGAGGACGGGAGCCGCGATCACGGCGAAGATCGCGAAGCTCACGAGGCCCCACCCCGTGAGGTCGGGATCGATCTGTGCGGGAAGTTCGACGGACTCGTCGGTGGCCCCGCGCAGGACGAAGACGACGGCGGTGGCCACGATCGCCGACGCGATGCGCACCACGATGCCGAGGCCCGCCCCCACGGCGAGCTCGACGACGGCCCGCGATCGATCAGGCCACCCGATGATCTCGGCCCAGCCCGGGTGCGCCTTCCGCAGCCACGCGATGAGCACGACCATCGTCACCGTGTTCGACACGATGCCGAGGAAGAGGGCCTCTCCCCCGATCGGTCCGGTCGTCTCGGGGTCGAACAGGCCCAGCAACGGCAGCGTGGCAAGCCCACCGGCCAGCCAGGCGAGGAGGACGGCGATGACCGCCTCCCACCAACGCCAGGTCGCCTTCGCCGGAAGGTCTTCGACGAACGGCCCGTCGGGCCGCGGGGGCACGTACGCGCTCATCGAGCCATCTTCCTCCGGGCGGAGTCGAGCGACACTTCGATGAGACCGGACAGAGCGAACCCGAACGCGAACCCGACCGCCGCGGCGCCGGTGTCTTCGGCCAGGTAGGCGACGATCGAGCCGAGCGCGATGACCAGCAGGGCATCGCGCCAGGCGTCGTGCCCCTCGAAGCTGTGTGCGATCGCCCTCGGCGGTCGGAGCACGATGACCAGCAGGACGAGCGTGCCCACCACCGGTACCAGCGCGAGTGGGTTGTCCGCGATGAGATCGAGTCCCACACCGAGACGCTCGAGCTGTCGCTCGATGGCGCCGACGACACCGTCCGTCTCCTCGAGGAATGCGGTGACGTGGGTGGACCTGTCGGTCAGGTACCGGTGCATCAGCGCGACCGCGGCCGTCCCGACCGCCGTGATCGCGCCCGTGATCACGACGATCAGCCACCACGGGCGACGGCGTCGGATCCCGAGCCACATGCCGGCGGCCGCGAAGAGCGTGATCGCCGCGCCGAAGTTCGAACCGGTCCACGGAGAACCGGCGACGAGGGCGCACGCCGCGAGGAGCAGGACGCCGGAGCCCACGCGGATACGATGCGCGAGGAACATGGCCGACCCGAGGACGATCCCGATCTCGATGTTCGGCATCCCGAAGAAGCGGCCGCCGTCCAACTGCCCGCCGCCCGCCAGCGGGGTGACGGCCGCGGGCCAGCCGAGCGCCGCCTCGATCCCGAGGATGACGAGGATGACGGCCCCGGAGGCGGCGACGGCGACGAAGAT
>JBKKAE010000066.1:0-9504 GCA_046714835.1 Actinomycetota bacterium
ATGGTGAACATCTCGATGTCGTGGGACCACCGGACGATCGACGGCGAGATCGCCACCCGCTTCCTCGCCCGCGTCAAACAGAACCTCGAGAGCTGGGACTTCGCCGAGGACGTCGCCATCTGAGGGCGACGCGATGACCCGGGAAGCGCTCCTGATCCGGCCCGAGGGCCCTGTCCCCTACGGAGCGGCGAACGACGCGATGCATCGGCTCGCGGAACGCAGGCTCGCGGGCGAGATCCCTGACACCCTCATCCTGCTCGAGCACCCCCCCGTGTTCACGGCGGGGCGCCGCGCGCGGCCCGACGAGCTCCTGTGGTCGCCCGACGAGGTCGCCGCGCGCGGCGCCGAGGTCCATCGGATCGACCGCGGGGGGGCATTCACGTTCCACGGGCCCGGCCAGATCGTGGGCTATCCGATCATCGACCTCGGTCCCAAGCCCGACGCCGCCGCACACCTCCGCCGGATGGAGGAGGCGGTGATCCGGACCGGGGAGGAGTTCGGCGTCGCGCTGCATCGACGCGAGGACGTGCAGACCGGCGTGTGGCACGGCGACGACAAGGTGTGCGCGATCGGCGTCCGTCTGATGCGCGCCCGCGTCACTTTGCACGGCTTCGCGCTCAACTGCGACCCCGATCTGTCGTGGTGGGACGGCATCGTCGCCTGCGGGCTCCCGAGCCACGGCGTCACGTCGCTCAGCCGCCTCGCGGGCCGACCCACGACCGTCGCGGAGGTCCGCCCCGTCCTGGCCCACCACCTGGCCGAGGTCTTCGAGCTCACGTTCCGTGACGCGCGATGGCCCGGCATCGACGTCCCGCAGCCGACCGCCGTCTAGCGCCCGTGGGTACGGCCGAGGTTCGGCTGAGGGACGTGCGCGACGACGATCTCGCGATCTTCTTCGAGCATCAGAGCGATCCCGACGCGAACCGGATGGCGAACTTCGACGCCCGGGATCGCGACGCCTTCATGGCGCACTGGACGAGGATCCTCCGCGACGAGACCGTCGTCGTCAGGACCGTCGAGTTCGAGGGTCTGGTCGCAGGGAACATCGTGAGCTGGGAGCACGACGGGGAGCGCGACGTTGGCTACTGGATCGGCAGCGAGCACTGGGGCAAGGGCATCGCCACGGGAGCGCTTTCCGCGTTCCTCTCCCAGCTGGAGACCCGACCGCTGCATGCACATGTCGCCGCCCAAAACGTGGCGTCGATCCGCGTCCTCGAGAAGTGCGGCTTCGAGAGGACCTCCACGTCGCCCGCTGAGGCCGGCGGCGTCGAGGAGCTGCGTTTGAAGCTCGACCGCTGAGGTCAGAACAACGCGGCGGACAGGAGCCGTCGGTACTCCTGGACGAGTGGATCCTCGTCGCCGACCGAGGTGAAGACCGTGATCATCGCGTCCCTCGCCGCGTCACGGTCATCGGTGAGCGCCTGCAGCATGCCGGCAAGGCCTCCGATGACATCACCCGAGGCGACCAGGCGCCTGGCCTGCCCCAGAATGCCGTCCTCCGAGATCTCCACCCATCTCCGCACGGTGATCGTCGCGAGGACCTTCTCCGCCTCGGGGTCCGGGCGGTGCTTCGCCACGAGCCGCTCCGCCACGTCGAGCTCGCCCCGCTCCAACAGGATGCGGGCGAGCCCGACCGCTGCCTCGCGGTTCTCGGGATCGTCCTCGAGCACCTGCCGGTACCGCTCTTCGGCGGTTTCGAGGTCGCCGGATTCCTCCACGGAGCGAGCCTCCTCGGCCTTCTTCTCGGCCTCGGTCGGCAGGATGGTGTCGATGAACTTGTTCACCTCCGGCTCGGGGTAGGCCCCGATGAAACCGGTCACGGCCTCTCCGTCCTTGAAGGCGATCACGGTCGGGATGCTCTGCACGCCGAACGCCGTCGCCGTCATCGGGTTGGCGTCGGTGTCGAGCTTCGCCAGGAGGAAGGCGCCTGCGCGCTCGTCGGCGACCTTCTCGAGCGTCGGCGTGAGCTGGCGGCAGGGGCCGCACCACTCGGCCCACATGTCCACCACGACCGGCCGCTCCTTCGAGCCCTTGACGACGACCTCCTCGAAGTTCTGGTCGGTGACCTCTACGACATTGGGTGACGTTGCCATGCTGCCTTCCTGCTCCTCACGTCTCGCGGCTACTCAGTTAGTCTCGGCGACGACCTCGTGGGTGACAACGCACCGGAGCTCCTCGCTGTTCCGGTGACCGAACCGCGACGGAGAACGCCGCTGTTATCCTGCGAAGACGGTGCGAGGAGAGACGGTGTGTCCACCCGGGTAGCCGAGACACCACACAGCGCGCTCGGACTTTCCGACGACGACCTCCTGAGGATGTATCGCCTGCTCCTCACGTCGCGGCTGCTCGATGAAGCGGCCCTCCGGCAGAACCGGATGGGCCGCGCGCCGTTCGTCGTGCCGGCGGCGGGCCACGAAGGATGCCAGATCGGCACCGCGTGGGCGATGCGGCGCGGCACCGACATCTGGCTCCCTTACTACCGAGACCTGGGGGTCGTCCTCACTGCCGGCATGACGCCCTACGAGGTCTTCCTCGGGGTCTTCGCGAAAGCCGACGACCCCTCCTCGGGAGGCCGGCAGATGCCCGCGCACTGGGGTTCGAGACGGCTGAGCATCATCAGCGGCTCGTCCCCGATCGCCACCCAGGTGCCGCACGCGGCCGGCATCGCGTTCGCCGCGAGGTACCGGGGGGAGGACACCGTCGTCGGCTGTTGGTTCGGTGACGGGGCCACGAGCGAGGGCGATTGGCACGAGGGGCTCAACTTCAGCGGTATCCACCGGCTGCCTGTGATCTTCGTCTGCGAGAACAACCAGTACGCGATCAGCGTCCCCCAGTCGAAGCAGATGGCCATCAAGGATGTGGCCTCGCGCGCGGAGGGCTACGGCTTCCCCGGGGTCGTCGTCGACGGGAACGACGTGCTCGCCTGCTACGGGGCGATGAAGACGGCCCACGAGCGAGCGCGTGCCGGGGAGGGCCCGACGCTGATCGAGTGCAAGACGTACCGGTTCATGCCGCACACCTCGGACGACGACGACAAGTCCTACCGGAGTCGGGAGGAGGTCGAGGAGGCACGAGCCAACGATCCGCTGGTTCGGTTCGGCGGATACCTCCGACAGCACGATCTCCTCGATGACGAGAAGGACGAGACGCTGCGCGCGGAGACGAAGGAGGAGATCGAAGAGGCGATCAAAGCAGCTTGGGACGCCCCCGACCCCGATCCCGACACGGCCCTACGCCACGTCTTCCAGGAGGAAGAGCCGTGACAGAGAAGAACGTGGTCACCGCGATCCGCGACGCGCTCCACGACGAGATGGCGAACGACGAGCGGATCGTCCTCCTGGGTGAGGACGTCTGTATCCGCGGCGGCGTCTTCCGGATCTCCGAGGGCTGGATGGAGGAGTTCGGGGAGCAACGGGTGATCGACACGCCGCTCGCCGAGTCCGGCATCGTCGGGGTCGCGATCGGCATGGCGTTGCACGGGTTGCTCCCGGTCGCCGAGATCCAGTTCGCCGACTTCATCCACCCGGCGTTCGACCAGGTGATCTCGGAGGCCGCCCGGCTCCGGTACCGCTCGAACGGCGACTTCGGCGTGCCGATGGTGATCCGGACACCCTACGGCGGTGGGATCCACGGAGCCCTGTACCACTCGCAATCGATCGAGGCCTTCTATGCCCACATCCCGGGGATCAAGGTCGTGATGCCCTCCACCCCCGCCGACGCCGCGGGGCTCCTGCGGAGCGCGATCAAGGACCCGGATCCGGTCCTGTTCCTCGAGCACAAGAAGACCTACCGCGCGATCAAGGGCGAGGTGGCCGACGACGCCTACCTCACTCCCATCGGCGTCGCCGACGTGAAGCGTGAAGGCGACGATCTGACCTGTGTCTGCTACGGGTACTCCCTGCATCTCTGCCTCGATGCCGCCCAGCGGCTCGAGGAGGACGAGGACGTCTCCGTCGAGGTGGTGGATGTGCGGACGCTCGCGCCGCTCGACGTCGAGACGATCGTCGACTCCGTCCGGAAGACCTCCAAGGCGATGGTCGTGTACGAGGACAACCGGACCTACGGCGCCGGAGCGGAGATCGCCTCGACGATCGCGGAGCAAGCCCTGTTCGACCTGGACGCCCCGATCGTGCGCATCGGCGGGCCCGACATCCCCGCGATGCCGTTCGCCGCACCGCTCGAGCACTTCTTCATGGAGCCGGAGCCGGACCAGATCTACGCGCGGATGCGCGAGCTCGCCCGCGCATAGCGCCGTTCAGGGGGCCCCTCGGCCGGTCGATACCCACTGGGAAGTGAGAAATCGTTCCCATCCACCCGACGTGGCCCCCCGAGGCCTGCGCGACCTCCTGATCATCGGAGGTGTCCTCGTCACGCTCTTCGCGCTCGGCGCCATTTCCGGCGTGTTCGAGCACGTCAGGGACTGGCTCCTGACCAGGGAGCAACGCGGCGGCGCGTTCGCCCTGGTGACGCTCGTGGCCGTCGGATCCGCAGTGTTCTCCGCGCTCCGATGGCGCCAAGCCGAGGTCGAGACGCGCAAGAGGATCGAGGCCGAACGGAGCTATCGCCTGCTGGTCGAGCAGGCTCCCGTCGTGATCTACGCCTGGGACCCGACACGGCCGACAGGCGAGATCCCTCCTGTCTTCGTCAGCCCGCAGATCGAGACGCTTCTCGGCTACTCGGCCGACGAATGGACAGCGGATCCGGGACTGTGGATCGAGCGCGTCCACCCCGACGACCGCGAAGACGTGGTGGCGCGTTCCGATGAGGCGAACCGGGCCAACGGTGAGTTCCACTTGGAGTACCGAGCCATGCACCGCGATGGACGCATCGTGTGGATCCACGACGAGGCGAACCCGGTGAAGTGGAGCGCAGACGGCACCCCAACTCTGGTGCAGGGCGTCATGGTCGACATCACGAGGACGAAGGCGGCGGAGGAGCTACAACGCGAGACGCAGCGCCGCTTCCAGGCGCTGGTGGAGCGGCTTCCCGCCGTGACGTACGTCGAGAACGCGGAGACCGGGCGCTACGAGTACCTGAGCCCCCAGATCGAGGAGCTGAGCGGCTACCCGGTGCAGGAGTGGTTGGACGACCCTCGCCTCTGGGAGAAGGTCCTGCATCCCGACGATCGCGAACGGGTTCTCGAGGGGAACGAGGCCGACACAGGCGACTCGTGGAGCGTGGACTACCGGATGCTCCATCACGACGGCCGGACGGTGTGGGTGCACAACGAGTCGGTCCTCATCCGCAGGGAGGACGGCACGCCGCTCGAGTGGGTGGGCGTGTGCACGGACCTGACCGAGCAGAAGGAGGCGTGGGACCACGTGCGCGCGGCCGAGGAGCGGTTCCGAGCGATCGTGGAGCACATCCCGGCCGCCGTCTACCTCGACATGCCCGACGGCAGCATGCAGAGCGTGTACGTGAGCCCGCAGGTCGAGAGCGTGATGGGCGTCTCGGCCCAGCGGTACATCGACCAGCCAGAGCTCTGGCTGGATCTCATGGACGACGAGGACCGTCGTCGTTGCGAGCGACGCTACCTCGAAGCGGTCGATGCGAGCCGGTCGTGGGAAGACGAGTACCGGATCCGGAAACCCGACGGGAAGCTCGCCTGGATCCACGACGAGACGACGTTCATCACCGATGCCGACGGCAAGCCGCTCTTCCTCCTGGGGGTCCTGTACGACGTCACCGAACGCAAACGGGCCGAGGAAGCCCTCAAGGAGTCCGAGCGCCGAGAGCATGACGCCGCCGAGCGCCTCCGCACCCTCGATGACATGAAGAACACGTTCCTCGCGGCCGTTTCGCACGAGCTCCGGTCGCCGCTGACCTCGATCCTCGGGATCTCGCTCACCCTCGAGCGAACGACCGGCCTTCCCGAACAGGATCGACACGACCTCGTCGTCCGGCTGTCCGCGAACGCTCAGAAGCTCGACCGCCTCCTCAGGGATCTGCTCGACCTCGACCGGCTCAACCGGGGCATCGTCGAGCCGCAACGGCGGATCTGCGACGTGGGGTCGCTCGCACGAAGGACGCTCGCCACCTTGGAGGCGGTGTCGGAGCGGCACGTGGTCGTGCTAACCGAGGACGTCGAGCTCGCGGTCGACGCCGCGAAGGTCGAGCGGATCGTCGAGAACCTGCTCACGAACGCGATCCGCCACACGCCGATCGAAGGCACGATCTGGCTCCGCGTCGAGGGGACGACGGACGGCGTCCTGATCGTGGTGGAAGACGACGGGCCGGGCGTGACGGAGGAGCTCCGCTCGACGATCTTCGAGCCGTTCCGACAGGGGCCGGCGGCCCCCTCGCACTCGCCGGGCACCGGGATCGGGCTCTCGCTCGTGGCACGGTTCGCCGAGCTCCACGGCGGTCGCGCGTGGGTCGAGGAGCGACCGGGCGGGGGCGCGTCGTTCCGCGTGTTCCTCCCCCGACCGACATCTGGGGAAGTGCCCGCGCTCGCATCGGTCGACACCGGGGACGCTCGCTAGACTCGAACGGATGGCGCCAGTCGACGGCACGGCCGATCACAATCCCCAGAAGCGCCGACTCCATCTCCCCATCCTCGGGGTCACGAACGGGCCCGCTGTGGACTCGGTCGCCGGCCGGAAGCCCCCGTGGTTGAAGGTGCGTCTCGTCTCGGGCCCCAACTACGAGGACCTCAAGGGCATCATGCGCGAGCGGTCGCTGCACACGGTCTGCGAGGAAGCGATGTGCCCGAACATCCGCGAGTGCTGGGAGGAGCGCGAGGCGACCTTCCTGATCCTGGGGGCGAAGTGCACGCGGCGCTGCGGCTTCTGCGACGTGATGACGGCCAAGCCGGACCCGATCGACGAGGACGAGCCGGCGCGGATCGCCGAGGCCGTCTGTGAGATGGGACTGCGCTACGTCGTGCTCACCGGCGTCGCCCGCGACGATCTGGAGGACGGCGGGTCCCGCATCTGGGCCTCGGCGATCCGCGCCGTGGGCGAGGCGGTTCCCGGCATCGGGATCGAGGTGCTGCCTTCGGACTTCAAGGGCGGCGAGCGGGACATCGCGACGGTCCTCGAGGCGGAACCGGACGTGTTCGCACACAACCTCGAGACCGTCCGGCGGCTTCACGACCGGATCCGGCCGGCGTTCGGATACGACCGGACGCTCGAGGTGCTGCGGTTCTCGAAACGACAGCGCCCTGGTCAGGTCACGAAGTCGAACCTGATCCTCGGCATGGGAGAACGACCCGACGAGGTGCCGGCCGCGATGGCGGACCTCCGCGACGCCGGCATCGACATCCTCACGATGGGCCAGTATCTGCAGCCGACCACGTATCACTTGCCCGTCGACCGCTGGGTGCATCCGGACGAGTTCGCGGGGTGGAAGCGCATCGGCGAGGAGATGGGGATCGCACACGTCGAGGCCGGACCGCTGGTCAGGTCCAGCTACCACGCCGGGAAGCAGCTCCGCCGCGCGGTCGAAGCCGGCGTCGCGGCCCCGGCATAGCGCGGCCGACCGGAGACTCCTCGCGAACCGGACCCACCTGCACGGGATCGCGATACCGCACGTACCCGAACTACGCCGGATGGGTGTTGGCCGGGCGAGAGTGCGCACTACCGTTAAGGGAGTCCGATGAGACGCTCTATGACGGTCCTGTGCATCGTCGTCCTGACCCTCGCTACGACCGCCCGGCCTGGGCCGACCCCACCAACTCCAACACGGACACCACGGATCTTCATTGCGATGCGCCCGTCGGGGACATCACGATCACGGCCGTGCTCCGCAGCGCCGGTCTCCCGCTGCACGCCGTTGACACCTCGGGGGTCCTCGTGATCCGTGACAGCCGCATCACGTGCTGAGCACGGGGGAGGTCTTGGAGTTCAGCCTCGCACCCGGCATCAACCGCGAGAGGCTGGTGCTATGCACGTTCACCGAGACCTTCCCAGGGATCGGCGCCGTGGTCGGCGAGATCCGAGTGCAGGTGGCTCCGGGCAGCTAGCCTCCTCGCGCGTAGGCGACCCTGGAACTGAAACGTCGCGGCAGAAGCTTGCCCTGGCGGCGTGAAGGTCAGAGGAGACGAAGCTGCTCCGACGCCTGCTCCTTCGCATGAGGCGATCGATCCCGCCGGAAGAACCTGCGCGCCGGCTCGACTCCTCGACGCACTCCTCCGGCAGCGGCGACCATCGACGACACCTGCCGGCCGAGCGACTCGCGCATCGCTTTCGGTCCGTACGGCTGCCTGTACATCTGCAGGTAACGCTCGACAAGGTCCGGATGCTCCGTTTCCAGCCACGGGAGGAACTCCTCTCGAACGCCCGGTCGGAGATGCAACATGATCGGCGAGACGTGGGTCGCTCCTGCGTCGATCGCGGCCCCGACTACCTCCCGGAGCTGTTCGGGACGGTCGGAGATCCTGGGCAGGATCGGCGCCATCAATACGCCCGTGGGGATGCCCGCCTCGGTCAGCGTCCGGATCGCCTCGATCCGGGCTTTGGGGTGAGGAGTGCCGGGTTCCGTCTGCCGCCAGACCTGCTCATCCAGGGTGCCGATCGAGAACGCGGCGGAGACCGGCGCAACCTCGGCCGCTCGTTGGAGCTGATCGAGATCCCGTAGGATCAACGTTCCCTTCGTGAGGATGGAGAAGGGGTTCCGATGGTCGATCAGGGCATCCATGATCCCGCGCATCAACTTGTACCGGCCTTCCGCGCGTTGGTACGGGTCGGTGCCTGTCCCCATCGCGATGTGCTCGCCCTTCCATCGCTTCGCCGCGAGCTCACGTCGTAGGACTTCGGGCGCATTCACCTTGACGACGATCTTGGTCTCGAAGTCGCGACCCGCGTTCATGTCGAGGTAGGTGTGCGTCGGCCGGGCGAAGCAATAGGTACAGGCATGCGAGCATCCTCGGTACGGGTTGATGGTCCAGTCGAAGGGCAGCGCGCCGCCGGGCACCCGGTTGATGATCGTCTTCGCCTCCGACTCGATGAACGTGATCCCGCGGAACTCAGGAGTGTCGAAGGTCTTCCGAGCGATCTCGAAGAGCTGATCCATGGACCTGACAGGATAGAACGTATGTGGGAACTGTAAAACACACGCCGGTACAGGTGATAGCGTCATACAGCACGAGGCGGTTGCGGAAGACTCAGGTTCGGGAGGCGATGATCCCCCAGGGGGAGACGAGCCCCCGTTACCAGCCCCGCATCGTCAGGTAACGATTCGAGCCAGAGGAAAGATTCGGCCCGGTCAGTCCTTCTGGGGAGAGGGGCCGCGCCATTGACCGGGCTGCGTAGCGTCTCCGTCGTAGAGAGGGCCGAGGATGCGGATGAGGTCCCCCGGTTCCGCATGTGCCCATCCGATGTTCTCGAACGTGCAGTCATCGAACGAGCAACGGATGAGTCGAATGGATCCTTGGACCAAGGGTGCATAAGGCAGAAGCCAAACTGCGCCCTCTACGACCACGTGGGCGCGGCTGTTGTCGATGACGTACTTATCCGGAACAAGGATGGCGGGACCCATGATGCGCTTGCTTACGAACCTCTGATC
>JBKKAE010000067.1:0-4625 GCA_046714835.1 Actinomycetota bacterium
ATCGAGCGCGGAGCGAAGGACTTCCTGCAGAGAAGGCGCGTGTAGCATCCGCAGCCATGGTAGGCGAGGACGTCGCGGAACCCGCGTCGGCGGCGGCTGCGTCGGCGGCGGCCGAGGCCACCGACCCCGATGAGGTGCTCCGCTATGCACGAGCGCTGATCGCCGCACCGTCCGAGAACCCCGGCGGCACCGAGGACGAGGTCGCCGACGTGGCCATAGGCATCCTCACCGACCTCGGTGCCGATCTCCAGGTCGTCCGGTCCGAGGACGGGCGACCCAGCGTCGTCGCGCGGATCGGCTCCGGGGAGCGCCCACATCTCGCCTGGAACGGGCACCTCGACACGGTGCCGGCCGGAGATCCTTCGACGTGGTCGAGCGGGCCCTTCGAAGGCGCGGTCGTCGACGGCAGGCTGGTGGGCCGCGGCGCCTGCGACATGAAGGGGCCGATCGCGTCTGCGCTCGCGGCCGTCGCGGCGCTCCGCCGCGCCGGCCTCACGCTCGCCGGAACCCTCGAACTGCATCTGGTCGCCGACGAGGAGCTCGCCGGCATCCACGGCACCAAGGTCCTGCACGACCAGGGGATGCTCGATCAGGACGCGGCGATCGTGGGCGAGCCGTCGGAGATGGAGATCGCTCTGGCCGAACGCGGCGGCGCCTGGGTCAAGGCCGTGGCGCACGGCAAGGCGGCCCACGGCTCGCAGCCGGACCGCGGCATCAACGCGATCTTGACGATGTCACGGTTCCTGCTCCGATTGCCGGAAGCGCTCCCCGACCGGGTGCATCCTCTGGTCGGCGCGCCGACGGTCAACGTCGCGCTGGTGTCCGGAGGGAGCGCGCCCAACGTCGTGCCGGACCGCTGCGAGGTGGAGATCGATCGTCGGATCGTGCCGGGCGAGGAAGATCCGGAGGAGGTGCTCGCTCCCTTCCGTCTGCTGGTCGACGACCTCGTGGCGGAGCGCCCGGAGACCCACATCGAGGTCTCGCTGAAGGACTGGACCGAGGCGGCCGAGACGACCGGTGACTCCGCGATCGCGGCGCTCGTCCGCGACGCGATCGCGGCCGAGACGGGTGCGCCACCGCCCTTCGTGGGGTTCACGGGCATCACCGATGCCCGCTTCTACATCAACGACGCGCACATCCCGACGGTGATCGCCGGACCGGGCTCCCTCTCCCTCGCGCACACCGCGAACGAGTCCATCAAGGTGGAGGAGATGGTCGTCGCGGCTCGGGGCTACGCGCGCGTCTTCGTCGGCTTCCTGGGGACGCGCTAGGCCTCCGATGGACCGGTTCGACGTCTTCGTGATCGGTGGCGGCGGTACCGGGTCCGAGGTCGCCTTCTCCCTCGCGCGGACGTCGGGGATGAGGGTGGCGCTGGCGGAACGGGACAAGCTCGGCGGCGAGTGCAACCACTACGGCTGCGTGCCCACGAAGGTCATGCTCCGATCGGCGAAGATCGCGGCGCTCGCACGCGACGGCGAGCGCTTCGGCTTGCGGATCCCCGATGTCGATGTCGACCTCAAGGCGGTGCAGCAACGTGCCCGTGCCGTCATCGACTCCCAGTCCGGCGAAGGCGCCGCGCCGTTCGAGCGAGCGGGCGTCGAGGTATTCATGCAAGAAGCGCGACTCCTCGGTGAGCACCGGCTGGAGCTTGCGGACGGCACGCAGGTGGAGGCCGACCGCGTCGTCCTGGCGACCGGCACGGAGGCCGACGTTCCCCCGATCGCCGGACTCGAGGAGGGACCCTTCTGGACCAACAAGGAAGCGATCTGGCGTCCGGAGACGGTCCCCGAGTCCCTCGCGGTGATCGGCACCGGTGCCATCGGGATCGAGTTCGCGCAGATCTACGCCCGCTTCGGCTCACGCGTGACGGCGCTGGAGTCGCTCCCTCATGTCCTCCCCCAGGAGGACGAGGAAGCCGCAGCATCCCTCGTCCCTGCACTCCAAGATGAAGGGATCACCCTGAAGTCTGGCGTGACGATCGAGAGGGCCGATCACGATGGATCCGCGTGGACGCTGGCACTCGAAGCCGGGGATCCGGTGGTCGCCGATGAGCTTCTCGTCGCAACCGGAAGACGACCGGTGTTCGATGCCCACGACCTTGACGCCGCGGGGATCGACCTGGACGACGACGGGAAGCCGATCCTCACCGAGACGCTTCGCACCACCAACGACGACGTCTGGGCGGCCGGCGACGCGACCGGTGACCTGCTGTTCACCCACGTCGGCACCTACGAGGCGGAGCTCGTCGTCAAGGACATCCTTGGGCACCCGGAGCCCCGGAACTACCGGGTCGTGCCCAAGGTCACGTTCTGCGATCCCGAGGCCGCGAGCGTCGGTCTCACGGAACGGGAAGCTCGCGACCACGGCCACCAGGTGATCACCGCGGTCGTCCGGTTCGCGGACAACGAGCGCTCGCACATCGAGGGCAGCACGCACGGCCTCGTGAAGCTCGTCGCCGAGCGCAGCTCCGGGGAGCTCCTCGGCGGGCACATCGTGGGAGAGGAGGCCGGCGCCTTGATCCATCAGGTCGTCCTCATGATGGTGGGCCGGACGACGGCGCCGGCCGTCGCCCGGGCGATCCACGCCTACCCCACATTCTCCGAGTCCGTGAAGGCTGCCCTGCTCGGCGTCGACGAGCAGGTCGGGTAGCCTTGAGGGACATGGACGCTTCCGTCACCGAAGTCATCGCGGTCACCGACAAGGCCGCGCGGCGGATCGCCGCGCTCGCCCTGAAGGAAGGCCGGGCGCTGCCGATCCTCCGGGTGCGGGTGACGGCCGGCGGATGCTCCGGCTTCACCTACGAGCTGTCGTTCGCCGACGGCCCCGCCGAGGACGACGCGGTGATCGAGGCCGCCGACGGCGTCCGCGTCCTCGTCGACCCGAAGAGCGGGCCGATCGTCCGCGGGTCCACGCTCGAGTACAACGACGCGCTCCTCGGGGGCGGCCTCAAGATGATCAACCCACAGGCCACACACGAGTGTGCCTGCGGCGACTCGTTCGCGATCTAGCTCTGACTCCGCGTCACCCGACGGTGAGCGTCCCCGTCATCTGAGAGTGGAACCGGCACACGAACCCACCGCTGCTCACGCCCGTGAGCTCGATCTCCACCGTGTCACCGGCGCCGATCGTCTCGTCGATCGCACCCTCGTCGGTCGTGAACGTGTGCGAGGTCTCGCCGATGTTGGTGACCGTGATCGTCTGCCCCTCGGTCACGGACAGCTCGGACGGCGAGAAGCTGAAGTCCACGATCGTGAGGTCGGCGCCACCTTCATCGGACGGGCTCTGGCTGGAGGTGCCACCGTCATCTGCCGGCGGTGTGTCGTCCCCTCCGCAGGCTGCGGTCAGCAGCGAGAGCGCGAACAAGGCTCCCATGAGTCGCATCCACCGTCGGTGCATCTTCCCTCCCAGTCTTCACGGCCAAGGGTTCCCGACGGTACTACGGCCGAGTGGCGGCCGAGGCTTGCGGCGCGGGTGCGAGGAGGAGAACTACACTGCCGACGTGGCGGTCGAGAAGACCCAGTGGCGGGACCTCTACAACGAGGTCGTGCTCACAGGTTTGTGCACCGGCTGCACCTCCTGCATCGTGGCCTGTCCGTTCCACGTCCTGGGCTACGAGAACGACGTCCCGGTGCAGCTCCAGGAGGAAGGACCCGATGGCTGCAGCCACGGCGACAAGGGATGCGACATCTGCACCCGCGCGTGTCCGCGGTTCCGTGAGTGGGAATCGGAGATCGACGAGCTGTTCTTCGGCCAGGTCCGCAAACCCGAGGAGGTGATCGGTCACTACCGTGACATCTATCTGGCCAGGGCCACGGGACAGGAGCCGTTGATGCACGGCCAGGACGGCGGCGCCGTCTCGGCGCTGCTGCTCTGGGGGCTCGCCAACGGCGAGATCGACGGGGCCCTGACCTCCAAGCTCTCGGACGAGCGGGCCTGGGACGCCGAGCCGACCGTGGTCACGGATGCGGAAGGGGTCCTGGCCACGGCAGGGTCTCGCTACACGTACTCCGCGAACCCACTCGCCCTCCTCAAGGCGGCCGAGATGGGCCTCTCGAAGCTGGCCCTCGTCGGGATGGGTTGCCAATCGAGCGCGACCGGGGCGCTGGAGGTCCGGCGGGTGAACAAGTGGCGGCGGAAGATCGCCTGGACCTTCGGGCTCCTGTGCTCGAAGTCGTTCACGTACGACGGCCTCATGGTCGAGATCGCCCAGAAGGAGCTCGGGCTGGATCTCGATCATCTCGTTCGCGTGAACGTGAAGGGGAAGCTGCTGTTCTACACGGACACCGGCGACGAAGTCATCTACTCGTTGAAGGACGCCCAGCAGTACACCAGGCCCGGCTGCCTTCGCTGCCCCGACTTCGCCGCCGAGCACGCCGACATCTCCTTCGGCGGGCTCGGGCAGTCGGAGGGCTGGACCCTCTCGATCGTCCGGACCGAGCGAGGCCAAGACATCTGGGACCGGGCCACTGCCGACGGCGTGATCGAGCATCGGCCGGGAGCCGAGGACCCCAAAGCCGTCGAGCTTATGTTCAAGCTGGCGGCCAAGTCTCGCCGGCGCTGGCCATCGCCGGAGGAGATGCCCGTCGCCGGCTCCACGCCCGGGGTGATTCCAGTCCTTCCTGACC
>JBKKAE010000068.1:0-3045 GCA_046714835.1 Actinomycetota bacterium
GGACCTGTCCTTGGACATCGTCTTCTTCTGCTGTCGAGGGACCTCCGGAGGCCTTCAGCGCCGCATCCTCCTCCTCCTCATCGTCCACCGAGGACATCCGATCCCAGCCGACGTCGGGCATCACCTCGTCCGGGGGCGTGCCGCGCCCCCCCCCGGGCCCGCGGGCACGCCCCCCGACGAGGTGAAGCCCGACGTCGGCTGGGATCGGATGTCCTCCGTGGACGATGACGACGAGGAGGATGCGGCGCAGAAGGCCTCCGGAGGTCCCTCTACAGCAGAAGAAGACGATGTCCAAGGACAGGTCCCGCTGCCGGATGACGAGGACGGCTCGGAGGCCTGATGGGCGCCCAGCTCCGCATCGTTCGCCGGCGGATCCGCTCGGTCCAATCGACCAAGAAGATCACGCGCGCGATGGAGCTGATCGCGTCCTCTCGGATCGTGAAGGCGCAGAATCGCGTCGAATCGTCCCGTCCCTACGCGATCCAGCTCACGAAGGCGATGGAGGACCTCGCGCGCCAGACGGGCTCGGTGCAGCATCCGCTCCTCGAAGATCGCGAGAACCCGACGAAGGCGGGCCTCCTCGTCGTGACGTCGGACCGGGGACTGGCGGGGGCGTACAACGCGAACGTGCTGAAGGTCGCCGAGAGGGTGATCAGGGAGGTTCGCGAGCGAGGGCTCGAGCCGGTGCTCTACGTCATCGGCAAGAAGGGCATCGGGTACTTCCGGTTCCGCGGTGTGCCGATGCGGAAGAGCTGGCAGGGGTTCAGCGAGGTTCCACCCTACGAGGAGGCCGAACGCATCGGCCGCACCCTCATCAAGGACTTCGCGGACGAGGAGACCGACGAGCTCCACGCCGCCTACACCGACTTCCGCTCCGCGTTCACGCTGCGCGCGACCGCGAAGCGCTTCCTCCCGATCGCGCCCGAGGAGGTCACCGGCAAAGGGCTGGGCGTCGTCCACCCCGAGTACCTGTTCGAGCCTGAGCCCGAACAGATCCTCGACCATCTGCTCCCGCAGTACGTGGTGACGAAGGTGTACGCGGGGTTGCTCGAGTCGGCCGCATCGGAGAACGCGGCCCGGCGCCGCGCGATGAAGGCCGCGACCGACAACGCGGAGGACCTCATCAAGGTCCTGACGCGCCAGGCGAACCGGGCACGTCAGGACGAGATCACGACCGAGATCATGGAGATCGCCGGCGGGGCCGAGGCCCTGTCTGCGGCAGGGGGAAAGTGATGGCTGAGAAGAACGGACATCCCGAAGGGCGCGTGGTGCGGGTGATCGGCCCGGTGATCGACGTGGGGTTTCCACCCGCGGAGCTGCCGGAGATCCACACGGCTCTGACGGTCGACCTGACCCTCGAGGGGGAGACGACCACGATCACGTGCGAGGTCGCCCAACACATCGGGGACTCGACCGTCCGAACGATCGCCCTGAAACCGACGGACGGTCTCGTGCGCGGTACTCCCGTGAAGAACACGGGCTCGCCGATCCAGGTGCCGGTGGGCGAAGGGGTTCTCGGCCACGTGTACAACGTGATCGGGGAACCGCTGGACACCGACGCGTCCAAGATCCATCCCGCCGACTGGTGGCCGATCCACCGCGATCCGCCGCCGTTCTACGAGCTCGAGCCGAAGCAGCAGATGCTGGAGACCGGGATCAAGGTGATCGACCTGCTCGAGCCCTATGTGCAGGGTGGAAAGATCGGCATGTTCGGCGGCGCCGGCGTCGGCAAGACCGTGATCATCCAGGAGATGATCCGGCGCCAGGCCGAGCAACACGGTGGCGTCTCCGTGTTCGCCGGCGTGGGCGAGCGAACCCGCGAGGGCAACGACCTCTTCCTCGAGATGACCGAGTCGGGTGTGATCGAGAAGACCGCGCTCGTGTTCGGCCAGATGGATGAGCCGCCGGGCGTTCGTCTTCGCGTGGCGCTCTCTGCCCTCACGATGGCCGAGTACTTCCGCGACGTCGAGCGCAAGGACGTGCTGCTCTTCATCGACAACATCTTCCGGTTCACCCAGGCAGGCTCCGAGGTCTCCACGCTGCTCGGTCGCATGCCGAGCGCGGTCGGCTACCAGCCGACCCTGGCGGACGAGATGGGCGAGCTGCAGGAGCGCATCACGTCGGCCGGAGGCCGCTCGATCACGTCGCTCCAGGCGATCTACGTGCCCGCCGACGACATCACGGACCCCGCGCCGCACACCGCGTTCGCGCACCTGGACGCGACGACCGTCCTGTCCCGTGATATCGCCTCGCTCGGCATCTACCCCGCCGTGGACCCGCTGGACTCCACCTCGCGGATCCTCGACGCGCGGTACGTCGGTCAGGCTCACTACGACACGGCGCGGCGCGTGCAGGAGATCCTCCAGCGGTACCGCGACCTGCAGGACATCATCGCGATCCTCGGGATCGACGAGCTCTCCGAGGAGGACAAGGTCATCGTGTCGCGGGCGCGGAAGATCCAGCGGTTCCTCTCCCAGCCGTTCTTCGTCGCGGAGCAGTTCACCGGGCTCCCGGGCAAGTACACGCCGATCGACGAGACGATCGCGTCGTTCAAGGCTCTCTGCGAGGGCGAGTACGACCACCTCCCGGAGCAGGCGTTCTTCCTCGTTGGCGGGATCGAGGAGGCCGTGGAGCAAGCGAAGACGATCGAGGCCGCCTAGTGGCCCTCGAGGTCCACGTCGTCACACCCGAGCGTGAGGTCTGGGCCGGCCAGGCGACCGAGGTCGTGGCGCACGGCGTCGACGGGGACGTCGGGATCCTCACCGGACATGCGCCCCTGCTCGTGCAGCTCGCGATCGGGCCTCTCCAAGTGCAGGAGGAGGACGGCACCTGGCTGAAGGCGGTCGTGGACGGGGGGTTCCTCCACGTCTCCAGCGAGGAGGGTGCGACCAGGGTGGACGTCCTCGCGACGAACGCCCAGCTCGAGGCCGAGATCGACGTGGAGGTTGTCAAGCGCCGGCTCGAGGAGCTGCGATCGGCTGCGGACGCCGACGATGACGAGCACGCCAGGACCGAGATCGCGAGAGCGGAGGCACGGATCGCGCT
>JBKKAE010000069.1:0-9642 GCA_046714835.1 Actinomycetota bacterium
GCGATCACGTTCATGGCGAAATGGACCATGGACGAGGCCGGCTCCTCGTGTCACATGCACTCGAGCGTGTGGAACGAGGACGGATCAGAGTCGCTTATGTGGGACGACGACGATCCGCACCACATGAGCCCGACCTTCAAGCAAATGCTCGGGGGGTTTATGTCGACCTCACGGGAGATGGCGTGGATTTACGCGCCGTTGGTGAACTCCTACAAGCGATATCAGCTCGGCTCGTGGGCGCCGACCGCGATCCTCTGGAGCCACGACAACAGGACGTGTGGGTTCCGGGTCGTCGGGGAGCACCAGGGGAACCGCGTGGAGTCGCGACTGCCGGGCGGCGACGTGAATCCTTATCTCGGCTACGCGGCGACGATCGCCGCAGGCTTGCACGGCATCCAGAACGAGGTCGAGTGCCCCCCGCTCTTCGAAGGGAACGCCTACGAGTCGAAGGATGCGGAGCGGGTGCCGTCTTCGCTGCACGAGGCGATCGCCGAGATGGAACGCTCCGAGGTGATGCGGGAGGCGTTCGGCGACTTCGTGTACGGGCATCTGCTGAACATGGCCCGCCAGGAGCAGATCATCTTCGACAACCAGACCGTGACCGACTGGGAGCTGATCCGGTACTTCGAGCGAGGCTAGGCATGCGGCGCCCGCACGCCGGGTAAGGGTCGTCCGTGACGAAAGCCGGACTCATCGCGGTGAGCGTCGTCACCGCGCTCTTCGCGGGGTGCAGCGAGGGAGACCTGAACGACCTGGCCAGGGACACGGAGCAGGCGCTCCAGAACGCGGGCGAGGTTCTGGAGGATCTGGCCGATCGAGCCGAAGGACCGGTCCGTGAGGCCGCGGACCGTGCCCGGGAAGCCGCCGAGGAAGCCCGGCAGGCGTCCGATGAGTTCCGCGAGAACCCCACCACGGAGACCCGGCAAGCACTCCGCAGCTCGAAGCGGCGGCTGGACGACGTGTCACGCGAGCTCGAGGGGCTGATCGACCAGGCACCTCAAGGGGTCAGGTCCGCCCTTCGTCAGGCGCTCGATTCCCTCACAGAGCTGCGGCGACGGATCCAGAACCAGCTCGAGAGCTCGTGATCGGCCTCGACGGGCCGGACTACGAACCCTTCTCGAACACGGGGACCAGCGCGAAGTAGAGCTCCCGGTAGCGTCGGTACGCCCCGTCGTAGACCTCCGCGGTAGCCGGATCCGGCTGGTGCTCCTCGGGGCGGAAAGCCACGAATGCCTCGACCGCATCGGCAACCGTTGCGTGGACGCCCGAGCCGACCGCCGCGAGGATCGCGGCCCCCGTGGCGGTCGTCTCCACGCTCTCCGGGACACGGACGGGCAGACCGGTGACATCGGCCTTGATCTGGCGCCAGAGTGGTCCCTTCGCGCCCCCGCCCACGATGGTCAGCCGACGGACGTCGAGCCCCGCCGCCTTCATCGCCTCGAGGATGTCGCGGAGGGCGAACGCACTGCCTTCGAGGATCGCGCGGGTCATGTGGTCCCGGGTATGCGCGAGCGTGAGCCCGTAGAAGACACCGCGCGCGGCGCCGTTCCACTCCGGGGCCATCGCCCCCTGCATCGCGGGAAGGAAGACAACGCCGTCGCTCCCCGCGGGGATCCGCGACGCCTCCTCGCTCAGCTGGTCGTACGCGTCACCCAGCCCCCGCTCCTCGTTCCGTCGCTCCTCGAGGGCGAACTGATCTCGCCACCAGCGCAGGTTGCCGCCGGACACGAAGCCCGGGTTCTCGAGCAGCCAGGCGTCCGGATCGGCGTGGGGATGACACTCCACGAGCATCGTGGGGTCTTCGCGCGGCTCCGCGCTGGCAGCGCACACCGGCTCCGCGGTCCCGACTACGTCGCACACCTCGCCGGGCTCGAAGACGCCGGCTCCGAGCGTTGCCGCCATCTCGTCCCCGCAGCCGATCGCGACCACCGTGTCGGGAGCGAGCCCGCTGGCCTCGGCGAAGGCGTCGGTGACGCTTCCGACGGACCGCGTGGCGTCGCCGAGCTCGGGGAGCATCTCCGGATCGATCCCGGTCGCCTCCAGCGCCTCGGTCGACCACGTCTTCGTCCGAGGATCGAGCAGAGCGAGCGACGACGCGTTCGAGGGATCGACCGCCACGACACCGGTCGCGTGACGCAGGACGTAGGAGCCCGGCGACATCAGCAAGGACGTTTCGTTCCAGACGTCGGGCTCCTCGTCGCGAACCCACAGGGCCTTGAACACCGCGTGGGATGAGTCGAGGTTCGCCCCGGTCGCGCGATAGAAGTCGCCGCGCGAGATCCGCTCGGCGAGGGCCGCCGCCTGCGCTTCGGCCCGGCGATCCATCCAGATCAGGGCAGGGCGCAGGCGGCGGCCCTCGCCGTCGCACACCACCATGCCGTCGAGCTGCGACCCGAAGGACAGCCCCCGGATCGCCGACGGACCATCGGGGCACGCATCGACCAGGCGATGGCATGTCGTCTCCACGGCGGCCGTCCACAGGTCCGGATCCTGCTCGGCCCATCCCGGATGAGGGAAGGAGAGGTCGTACGCCTCGTAGGCGGAGGCAACGAGCTCGCCGTCGGCCGAGTACAGGGCGGCGTTCGTCCCCTGGCTGCCGACGTCGCAGCCGATCACGTACGGACCGCTCACGGAACCCCTACACCTCGCGTGCCATCACGGCACCTCTTCTCCTCGCGTGCCATCACGGCACGACGACCATCTTGAGACCCGTGCCCGCACGGATCGTCTCGAACGCCTCGGCGATCTTCTCGAGGGGCCAGCGATGGGTGACGACCTTCGCGAGCTCGTCCTGCTTCCTGGCGAGGTAGTCCATCGTGATCCGGTACTGGCGATGCGTCGCGCCGTAGGCGCCCAGCACCGACAGCTCCTTGTAGTGGAGCAGGTTCATGTCGAGCGGGCTGACGGGGTCATGTTTCGGCAGGCCCGCGAAGTACACGACCTTCGCGCGCTTCGCCGCCATCTCGAGCGCTGCCTGTTGCGCCGGCTTCGCCGGTGCCGCGACGCTGATGCGCTCGGCGCCGACGCCTCCCGTGCGCGACAGGACCTCCTCGACACCGTTGTCGTCCCCCGCCACCCACGCGTCATCGACGGCCTGGCCGATCGCGTCCAGAGCGATCTCGAGACGTTCGGCGGACACATCCGAGAGGAACACCTTCGAGGCGCCCCTGTCTCGCGCCATCACGGCCTGCCAGCACCCGATCGGGCCGGTACCCAGGATGACCACGGTGTCGCCGAGCCTGATGTCCAGTTGTTCGATCCCGTTGAGCGCGCACGCGAACGGATCGGCCACCGTGGCGAGGTCGCTCGGCAGCTCGGGTGGCAGCGGGATCAGGTTCTTCGTCGCGATCGGCGGGACGCCCGCGCGCTCCGCGTAGGCACCGGGGATCGGGTCGTACCCGTAGAGGAGGTGGTCTTCGCAGAGGTTCTGGAACCCTTCCATGCACCATCGGCACACACCGCAGGTGAGGATCGAGCCGAGGAAGACACGCTCACCCTTCGAGACACCTGGCGGAAGATCGGCTTCCGCACCGACTTCCTCGAGGACGCCGACCGGCTCGTGGCCGAGCTGCCAAGGAACCGGCGCCTTCGGGTCGCCGTTGAAGAACGTCCGCGCATCCGTGCCGCAGATCCCGCACGCCTCCACCCGGAGGACGGCCCCACGGGGGTCGAGCGATGGCTCCGCGGCGTCGTCGTGGACCTCGATCGAGTTGACGTCGGTCATGAACGCGGCGCGCATCAGCCGGCGAGCTCTTCCTGCAGCGCCGCCACTGCCTTGTCCGCGCTCCATCTCTCACGGATCACGCGCGCGAGCGCGCGCGTGATCGCTTCCGGCGAGCGGTGCATGAAGATGTTCCGCCCGACCGAGCAGCCGATCGCGCCGGCGGCGACCGCCTGCTCCATCCGGGTGAGCAGCTCCGCGTCTTCCAAGCGAGAGCCGCCGGCGAGCACCACGGGGATCCCGTTCGCGGCCTCGATCAGCTTCGAGAACGAGTCGGCGTCGCCGGGCCAGTTCGTCTTCACGATGTCCGCGCCAAGCTCGGTGCAGAGTCGAACGTTGCGCCTCAGGTACTCGAAGCCGTACTGGTTCTTCAGCTCCTCGACACTGGCGTAGGTCGTCGGGAACTCCGCCTCGGCGATGAACGGCATCCCCAGCGCGGCGCACTCGCGCCCGACCCCGGCGAGGATCTCGATCATCGAGGACTCGGTGTCACCGCCGAGCGCGGTGAACAGGACGACGGCGTCGGCCCCCAGGACGAGCGCCTCCTCGACCTCCGCGATCTGCACGATCTCGGGCCTGTCACCGTCGGGGCTCGCGGAAGCCGAGAGCAGCAGGGCGAGCGAGGTGGTCGGGGAGAACGCGGGCTCCGCGATCCTGATCATCCCTTTGCTCATCATGATGACGTTGGCGCCTCCCGCGACCGTCTCGGCCGCACGGGTCGTGATGTCCGCAAGCGGTTCCAGGAACGTGGGGGACGTCATCCCGTGGTCCAGCGCGCAGATCACCGACACGCCCGCGGGGTCGATCACACGCTTCAACCGCATCGCCTTGCCCGTCATCCGTGCCTCCTTGATCGCCCTCGTTCTCGCGTGCGAAGTGTGCCAGAGGGCGCCCGGCGGCGCGAGACCTCCGGGCGGAAACGCGGCGACGGCTACACTGCCGATCCGATGACGGAGATCCTCTTCGTTCGATGCGACGCATCCGAGACGTTCGGGGTCGCGCCCGCCGCGGTGGAAGCCGCAGGCGCGACGGTCCGCGTCTGGAACGCCCTCGACACCGATGACCCGAGGCCACAGCTCCACGGCATCGGCGGCGTCGTGGTCTTCGGTTCCACGTTCAACGTCGAGCACGCCGACGAGCAGCCGTTCATCAAGGAGACGGCGGACGTGATCCGCGAGGCGATCGATCGTCAGATCCCCTACCTCGGTGTCTGCTTCGGGGGTCAGCTCCTCGCCTGGGCGCTCGACGCGCAGGTCGGCGAGGGACCGATCCGCGAGATCGGATTCGAACCGATCCGTCCGACCGCCGACGCAGTGCACGATCCCCTGTTCTCCCACCTCGTGGACGGCGACATGGCCTTCCAGTGGCACAGGGATGCGTTCGGCCTGCCGGAGGGGGCGACGTTGCTGATCGCGGGCGACCAGGTCCCGAACCAGGCGTTCCGGGTCGGAAACCTGAGTTGGGGCACGCAGTTCCACTGCGAGGTGAACCGGTCCGAGCTCGAGTTCTGGCTCGAGGCGTTCGCCGGCGAAGGCGACCTGAAGGTCGAATGGGGCAAGAGCCCCGAACAGGTCCGCGAGGAAGCCGGCAGGTTCATCTCCGAGCACGAGAGCCGGGGTCGTGAGGTGTTCGAGCGGTTCACCAACCTGGCCGTCGGCGCGTAGCCCGCGAAGGCCCGTCGCTACACTCGCCGTCGTGGCCGAGGAACGGTACCGACCGCTGATCGCCGTCGTGGCGTACCACCTCGCAACGGACCGCGTCGCCAGGTGGCCGGAGGGAGGCTACGGCGTCCCCAAGCCCTATCTCGATGCGCTCCGAAGAGCAGGCGCGCGCACCGCCATCCTGTCGCCCGGCGAGGAAGGAACTCCGGAGGAGATCTTCGAGCCCTTCGACGGCCTGCTGCTGGTCGGCGGCGGCGATGTCGATCCGGGACGCTACGGCGCGGAGCCGGGCGAGCATCTGTACGGGATCGAGCCCGATCGCGACGAGTTCGAGATCGCGCTGCTCCACTCAGCGGACCGGCTCGCGATGCCGACCCTCTGCATCTGCCGCGGGATGCAGGTGATGAACGTCGCTTTCGGAGGCGCGCTGCACCAGCATCTGCCCGACCATCCCGATCTCATCGAGCACGGTGTGCCCCTCGAGGGAACGCAGACGATCCACGACGTGACGCCGGAGCCCGGAAGCCGTCTCTCGGCGGTGACGAAAGCGGGCCGCCTCGCGAGCGCGTCGCATCATCATCAAGGGGTCGACCGGCTCGGCGAGGGGCTGGCCGCCACAGGGAGGAGCCCCGACGGCCTGATCGAGGCGATCGAGGCGATCGTGCCCGACCCGCAAGACACACGAGCGACGTGGATGGTCGGAGTGCAGTGGCACCCGGAGGAGACCGCGGAAGACGACCCCGCGCAGCAGTCGCTCTTCGAAGCGCTCTCCCTGCTTGCCCGCCTCCGCGGCTCCCGGGCGAAGCCCGGAGACGCGGAGGGAAGGACGCGCGCGTACTCGATCCGCCCGTACGACCCGGTCTGGCCGGCTCGCTACGAGGCGGAGGCGGACCGTATCCGCGCGAGCCTCGGCGTACGGGCGGTTCGGGTCGAGCACGTGGGCTCGACGGCGGTACCGGGTCTCGCGGCCAAGCCCGTCATCGACATCCAGGTCTCCGTCCCTTCGATGGTGCCGAGGAGCTCGTACAAGGATCCGCTGGTCGGCGTCGGCTACCGGTGGGCGCTCGACCCGTGGACCGACGAGCACGACTTCTTCAGCAAGGACGAAGACGGCGAACGAGCCTTCCACGTCCACGTCTGCGTCGTCGGGAGCGAGTGGGAGCGGCGCCACCTCGCCTTCCGCGACTGGCTCCGGAACAACCCGGAGGATGCGGCGGCGTACGAGCGATTGAAGCGAGACCTCGCGGAAAGGCACCCCCGAGACGCCTACAGCTACAACGACGCCAAGACCGAGTTCATCCAGGAGGTGGAGGCTCGAGCGACCGTCACGAGGTGACGGCCGACCCCTGCGGGATCCCCTCCTCTTCCTCGAGCCTCAGGAAGAGACCCGACCACGGCTTCGGATCGAAGTACGTGGCCTTCGCGGGCATCTGCTCGTGGCGATCGGCCACCTCCACGAATTGGTCGAAGGTCGGCGGCATGAGCGTGAACGCGGCCCCGCCGTCCTCGTCCACCCGCCTCGTCAGCTCCTCGAGAGGGACCGCGTCCGAGACGAATTCGAGGCCCGGGTCACCGGCTTCGCCGAAGCCGAAGATGGGCTCCAGGACCTCGCGGTGGAGCCGGGAGACATCGAGCGACTCCACCCCCCCGACCGCCTCGTCCCGCGTGGGCTCGAGCCGATACCAGCGACCCTCCAAGTAGAGCCCGAAGACACCGCGCTCGACCGGCTGGGTCCCGCCCTCCGCCACGGTCAACCGCTCGCGCAGCCGGGAGAGCAGGTCGTCGACGGCCATCGGGAGCGGGCCCACGATCCGCCGATGGAACGCGAGCATCCTCAGTGTGTCCTCCGGGAACAGGACGGCCGGCACGCCGGCGCCTTCCGGCCACCCGGCCCGTTCCCAGAGCTCGACCGAGGCCATCGCTCGGTGATGCCCGTCGGTGATGTACAGCGACTGTTGCTCGAGACGCTCGCGGATCCGTTCGATGGACTCCCGATCGTCGATCCGCCACACGCTCTGCTCGAGGTCGCCGGTGCCGAACCTTCGGAGCGGGCTTCCGTCCGTCGTCGCCTCCACGATCTTCCGGATGTCATCGTCCTCACGGAACATCAGCGCCACCAGGGTCGAGCGGGCGCCCAGGCGAGCGAGATGCAGCCCGAGCGCGTCGACCCTTTCGGGCTGCACGCCCTCGTGACCGAGAACACGGCCGTCGACGAACGCCCGCGGCGGTACCTCTCCCACGATCCCGGTCTGCTCGTGATCGGCGGAACGCAACCGGTACACGTAGAGCGCGGGTAGGGGGAACTCCTCGTACAGCCCGGCATCGAGCAGCCGATGCAGGGCCGCCGCGTTCGCCTCGTCGAGCGCTTCGGGATCGACCTCCTGACCTTCCATCGCATCGTCCGGCGTCCGAGACACGTGCAACCAGGAGTACGGACGTTCGGCCAGGATCGCGGCCCGTTCCATTCGGGAGAGGGCGTCATGCATCGGGGAGACGACGTGATCAGCCCACTCGGCACGAACGATCAGAGCGGGGAACGGCTCGAGCGTGCTCACCCGTTGGCGTCCCGGAACCCTGCCATGAACCCGACGAGCGTCTCCACACCCTCGTCCGTCATCGCGTTGTAGATGCTCGCCCGGATCCCGCCGACGCTCCGATGTCCCTTGAGATTGACCAGACCTTCCAGTTCCGCCCCTTTCAGGAACCCCGAGTCCAGCTCGTCGGACGGCGTGCGGAACACCACGTTCATGTGCGAACGATGGGCCGGCTCGACGGGCGAGTGATAGAAGCCCTCGCTTTCGGCGATCGCGTCGTACACCGCTCCCGAACGCCGCGCGGCGCGCTCTTCCATCGCCGCGACGCCCCCCTGGTCACGCATCCAGCGCAGGACCTTCCCGGTCACGTAGATCGCGAACATCGGAGGCGTGTTCATCAAGCTGTTCTTGCCCGCGTGCACCTCCAGGCGGAGGTAGCTCGGGAGCTCCGGGTTCAGCCCTTCGAGCATCGATGTCCGGACGACCACCACGGCGAGCCCTGCGGGGCCGAGATTCTTCTGGGCGCCGCCGTACACGAGGTCGAACCGATCCCACGGGATCGGTCGGCTGAGGTAGTCCGACGACATGTCACCCACCAGAGGAACCTCCACGTCCGGGAACACGTCCATCCGGATCCCCTCGATCGTCTCGTTCGACGTGACATGGAGATAACGGGTGTCCACAGCGATCTGCAGCTCTTCGTCGGTGGGCATCCGCGTGAACGAGAACGGTTCGCCGTCCCATGCGGCGTATGCCTCGCCCCAGACGCTGGCATCTTGGAGCGCACCTTTGGCCCACGTACCCGATCGCACATAGCCGGCACGATCTCCACGGCGGAGCAGGTTCAGAGGCACGATCGCGAACTGGAGCGTCGCTCCTCCTTGCAGGAACAGGATCGAGATGTCCTCGGGCACCGCGTAGTTCTCGCGGAAGAGGGACAGCGTCTCCTCGTGGACGGCCTCGTATTCAGGGCTCCGATGACTCATCTCGATCACCGACATCCCGGAGCCCTGGAAGTCGAGTAGCTCGGACTTCACCTCCTCCAGCACGGATAGCGGGAGGGTGCACGGGCCGGCGCAGAAGTTGTGAACCCTCACGACCGACCTCGGTCTCTCGGGACGGCCGAGACATGGATCACGTCGTCGAGTCCCTGGAGGGCGGCGAGCAGATCGGGCCCGACGTCGCCGACGACGTCGATCGTAGCGACGGCTGCGTTCCGTCCCTCGAAGACCCGATTCTCCATCTGCTCCACGTTCAGCTCGCGGCGTCGCAGGATGTCGAACACGCCCGCCAGCACGCCGACACGGTCGAAGTGCCGGACGTGAAGGGTGTGGGTGCCGAGCCGGGTGGGTGCGAGGTTGACGCAGTTCACGATCTCCCCCCGAACGAACGCATCGACGATCTCGACCACCCCTTCGGCGACCGCCTTCTGCGCCTGCGCGGTCGATGCCCCGATGTGATGGGTCCCCACCACGTGGGGGTGTTGCGCGAGCTTCGAAGACCATTCCGTCGAACCCGAGCCCGGCTCATCCGGGTAGACGTCGAGACCCGCGCGGAGCGCGCGGGTCTCGAGCGCATCGAGGAGCGCAGGCTCGTCCACGACGTCACCTCGAGATGTGTTGAGAAGGATCGCGCCTTCCTTCATCCGACCCAGGAGTCGTGCGTCGAACATGGACTCCGTCTCGGGAGCGGCGGGGACGTGGATCGACACGATGTCGGAGGTCGC
>JBKKAE010000070.1:0-4415 GCA_046714835.1 Actinomycetota bacterium
CTTCTCACCCGCGTCCGAGAAGGCGATCGTGGCCTCGGCGTCCTCTCCCAGTCCATTCACCGTGATGACGACGCCCTGACCCCACCGTTCGTGCAGGACGGTATCCCCTTCCGACACGGAGGGGACCTCTCGTTTCGGCACCCGTGGCGGGCTCCATCCCGTCGAAGGGATCTCCACTGTGCCCTTGCCGGGGAGTCCCACGACCGAGTACCCGCCTTCGGTTCTCCGGGCCCTTCCTCCCCGAGAGGGATCGCGCGCACCCGGACGGGCCCGGCCGCCTCCACCACCCTCCTCGCGGACATCGAGCAAGCTCGCCGGGAGCTCGTTCAGGAACCGAGACGGCGGGTTGTAGTTCGTCTGTCCGAACAACGTCCTGCCCCACGCGTGGCAGAGGTACAGCCGCTTCTGCGCCCGGGTGATACCCACGTACAGCAGCCGGCGCTCCTCCTCGAGCTCGGCAGAATCGGTCATCGATCGGTAGTGCGGGAAGATGCCGTCCTCGAGCCCCACGATGAACACCGCGGGGAACTCGAGTCCCTTGGCGATGTGGAGCGTCATCAGCGTGACCGAGGACTCCTCTTCGTCGTAGTCGTCCTGCTCGCCGATGAGGGACACCTGCTCGAGGAACCGATCAAGGTCGGCGTCCTCGTCGCGGGCGATCAGCTCGGCCGCCACGCCGGACAGCTCCTGGATGTTCTCGATCCGTCCCTGCGCCTCGACGGTCCGTAGCTCCTCGAGCTCCGCGAGGTAGCCGGACTCCTGTGCCGCGAACTCCACCATCCGAGCCGGCCCTGCGCCGTCGGCGAGATGGCCCGCGATCGCCGTCATCACCGAGGTGAACCCGGCGACCGCTCCTTTCGCGCGAGCGGCCAGCGACGCGATCTCATCGACGCGGCGGCTCGCCTGCATCACATCGATGTCCTCCGCACGCGCGAACGCCTCCACCGCGGCCACGGTGGCGTCCCCGATCCCTCGCTTCGGCGTGTTGACGGCGCGCCGGAACGAGATCACGTCCTGCGGATTGGTGAGGAGCCTGAGGTACGCGAGGATGTCCTTGATCTCCTTGCGCTGATAGAAGCGCACCCCGCCGAAGACGCGGTAGGGCATCCCGACCCGCATCAAGATGTCCTCGATCACCCTCGACTGCGCGTTGGTCCGATAGAAGATCGCGACGTCCCGGTAGCGGAACGCTTCCTCGCTCCTCAGGCGTTCGACCTCCTGCGCGACGAAGTACGCCTCGCTGTGCTCGTCGTTGGCGCGCACACGGACAACCTTGTCCCCGGATCCCGCCTCGGTCCAGAGGTTCTTCGGCTTGCGCTGGATGTTGTTCTCGATCAGCGCGTTGGCGACGGTCAGGATGTTCTGTGTCGAGCGGTAGTTCTGTTCCATCAGGAACACCGCGGCATCGGGATAGTCGCGCTCGAAGTCGAGGATGTTCTGGATCGTCGCGCCTCGCCAGGAGTAGACACCTTGGTCGGCATCTCCCACGACGCAGATGTTGCGGTGCTTCGCCGCGAGCATGTTCACCAGCTCGTATTGCGCGCGGTTCGTGTCCTGGTACTCGTCGATCAAGATGTACCGGAACCGCTCCTGGTAGTGCTGCAGGACCTCCGGGTGGTCGCGGAACAAGCGGACCGTCTCGCTGATCAGGTCGTCGAAGTCGAGCGCGCCCGCGTCGCGCTTCCGACGCTCGTACTCGATGTAGATCCGCGCGACCGTCTCCTCGTAGAGATTCGAGGCCATCTCCGCGAACTCCTTCGCGCCCCACACGCGATCCTTCGCCTTGCCGATCGCGGAGGCGATCGCTTTGGGCGGGTAGCGCTTCGGATCGACGTCCATGTCTCGTGAGATCCCGGAGATCATCCGTTCCGTGTCCCCGTCGTCGTAGATCGTGAAGTTCGAGGGGACACCCAGATGCGCGTGCTCCCGCCGCAAGATCCGCGCGCACGTCGAATGGAACGTGAGGACCCACATGCCCCTTGAGATCGGACCCCCAAGGAGCTCCCCGACCCGTTCCGCCATCTCACGGGATGCCTTGTTGGTGAAGGTGATCGCCAGGATCTCCCCGGGGGATACACCGCATTCCCGGATCAGATAGGCGATCCGGTGGGTGAGGGCGCGGGTCTTGCCGGAACCGGCGCCGGCGACGATCAGCACGGGACCCTCGGTCCGAAGGACGGCTTCTCGCTGGATGTCGTTGAGGCCGTCGAGCAGGGGGGAGGTGACGCTCACATGACGATGCTAGCGCGGGCCCGCGACCACACCGGCCAAGGAGAGCCTGACCTGGACCTTCGGTCGATGTCGGGGTGGTGTTCCCAGGTTACGGTGAACGGCATGCAGGGACGATCGCCGGTCCGCGCCGTGATCCGAGCCTTCGGCTTCGGCTGTCTCATGGCCGCGGCGGGTCTCGCCGGGTACGTCGCCTGGCTGCTGTGGGGAACCGGGCTGGAGACGGCACGCGCCCAGGACCAGCTCAGGACCGAGATCACGCGATCCTTCGAGCACCCGACACCACCCGGACAAGAGCGATATCTCCCGGGAGAGGCGTACGCCGCGCTGGTCATCCCCTCCATCGAGATCGACTTCATCGTCGTCGAGGGGCCGGATGCCGACTATCGGTCGTACGAGTGGACGGACACACTCAAGAAGGGTCCGGCTCACTATCCGGACTCGGCCGATCCGTGGGACGGCACCGGCCGCGTCGGGATCGCCGGCCACCGTACGACCTATCAGCATCCGTTCCTCGACCTCGAGCAGGTCCGCGCCGGTGACACGATCGAGCTCATCACCAAGCACGGGACCTACACGTACGAGGTCGATCGGAACTTCATCCTGCCGGAAGCTGGATCGGGCGTCGTGCTGGAGCAAACCCGCCGGCCGACCCTCGTATTGACCACGTGCAATCCGAAGTACTCGAGCCGAGAGAGGCTGATCGTGACGGCCACGCTCGTCGAACCGCCCGCGGCCACCTAGCCCTCAGTCCTCACCCTCACCCGACGCCAGGAACATCTGCGCCTCGAGATCCTCGATCGCCTTGTCGAGCCTCTGTTCCTCCGAGTGCGCGATCTCATCGTCCTCGACAAGCTCGTCGACCTGGTCGCGAAGGTCCTCGAGCTCTTCGATCGCCTTGTCGGTGTCGCCTTCTGAGTACTTCTCGAGCGACTCATCGAGGCGCCTCTGGATCTCCTCGGCCGCCGTCGGGGAGATGGTTCCGTCGTTGAGTCCCTCGGTCACGACGGCCTGGAGGGCTGCGACGGCTCCCTGCACCGGGTCCACCGGGGGCGGGCTGGGTTGAGGTGACGGGGACGAGGGTGATCGTGACCGCGAGGGAGAGACCGAGGGACTCGACGATCCTGTCGGGCCGCCGGTCCCCGCAGGAGGATCGCCACCGAAGAGCGCGAACGCCAGGCTGCCGAGCACCGCGAGCGCGGCGAGACCGAGCAGGACGGGCATCAGCCGCCGGCCGCGAAACGGCCCGTCGGCCCGCCTCGGGAGGGTCTCCGTCGGCGCCATCGCGGGCAGAGGCGTGGTCGCTCCGACGGGAGCGAGGGGCGTGGTGGCCGCGAGTGGGGCCACGGGGACCGTCCGGTCATCGAGTGCCGACGCCATGTCGGCGGCGCTCTGGAACCTCGCCGCCGGGTCCTTCTCCATCGCGCGCAGCGTCACCGCCTCGAGCACGGGCGGGATCGACGGCACCAGGGATGCCGGGAGCGTCGGCGACTCGTGGACGTGCTTGTAGGCCACCGCGAGCGGGTCGGCGGCCTCGAAGGGCTGTCGGCCCGTGAGCATCTCGTACAGCACGCATCCGAGGGAGTAGATGTCCGAGCGATGGTCGACCGGATCGCCTCGCGCCTGCTCGGGCGAGACGTAGCCAGCCGTGCCGAGGATCGACGAGGCGCGCGTGATGCTCTCCCCGTCGAGATTGCGGGCGATGCCGAGGTCCATCAGCTTGGTACGGCCGTCGGGCGTCAACATCACGTTTGCCGGCTTGACGTCGCGGTGCACCATCCGGGCGGCGTGCGCCACCCCGAGCGCGTCAGCCAGATCCGTGGCGATCCTCGTCGCTCGGGTGGGATCGAGGGGGCCCTCCTTCCGAAGCACGTCGGCCAGCGTCTCCCCCGCTACGTACTCCATCACGATGTAGTGCACATCTCCTTCCGACCCGGCGTCGAAGACGGCCACCAGGTTGGGGTGAGAGATCCGAGCGGCCGAGAGCGCCTCTCGCCGGAACCGCTCGACGAAGGTGCCGTCGTTCGCGAGCCAGCCCCCGAGGACTTTGAAAGCGACCGGCCGGTCCAAGACCTGGTCGGTCGCCAGGTACACCTCGGCCATGCCGCCTCGCCCGAGGAGCTCGCCCCCCCCGGTGGGGGGGGCGGGCACCCGACCCCCCGACGGAAAGGCGGGCCGCGACCGAA
>JBKKAE010000071.1:0-4815 GCA_046714835.1 Actinomycetota bacterium
CGACGACATCTGCCGTGGGGATCTCGACGGGCTCCCCGTCCCGGATCACGGTCGCCATCGGGGGGGCGAGGTCCAGGAGCGTGCGGATCGCGTCGTTCGCACCGCCGCGCGCCCGCATCTCGAACCAGTGACCGAGCAGCACGAATGCGGCCAGTACGCTCGCCGCTTCGTAGAAGACCTCTCCGCCGCCCGTGAGAGTGACGCCGAGCGAGTAGAGCCATCCCGCTCCGATCGCCACCGCGACGAGAACCATCATGTCGAGCGTTCGGGCTCGCAGCGCCCGGACGGCCCCGTCGAAGAAGATCCAGGCGGCCCAGAAGACCACGGGCAGGCTGAGGATCAACGAGAAGACGTCATCTCGAAGACCGAAGGGCGCGGCGACGTCGAACCCCAACACGTCGCGGCCGATCGGCGACCAGAGCAGGATCGGGATCGAGAACACCGCGGCCACGACGAAGCGGTTCCGCATGTCGCGCACCATCGCGTCCATCGACATGCCGGCGTGCCCGCCGTGGCCCATCGCCTCATGAGGCGACGGGAGTCCCTTTCCCGCGGGCATCTCGTGACCCTCGTGCTCCATCGGCATCGCGGTCGCCTCGTCCCGGACCACGTGGTCGGCTACGGCCCTCTGTCCGTGCATCGCATGTCCCGCGTGGGAGCCGTCCGGCTCCACCATCGGATCACAGACGTGCGTCGGCACCGATCGGCCGGCGCAATGGAGCCCACACTCCTCGACCCACCCACGTAGCTCGGCGACGGATGTCTGCTCTGAGTCGTAGGTGATCGTGGCGGTTTGAGCGACTGGGTTGGCCTCGACCCCGTGTACCCCCGGCCGCCGACCGAGCACGGCTTCGACTACCGACTTCTCGGACGCCCAGTTCAGGCCACCGGTGTGCAGAACAACAACGGTGGCACTCCCCTCGCCTCTGCGCTCGTCGTGGGACCCAGCATCGCGGCCCATGTTGTGCGCTCCGTGGCCCACCGTTCCCATCCTTCCCCGAGATCTTCGGTGCGCGCCGATGCGTCCATCGACCGCTTCGACATCAGCCTCGAACAGCTCAGGAGACGAACTGATCAGGCGCGGCGACGAACCTCTGGTGGCACGACTCGGAACAGAAGTAATAGATCTTCCCCTCGTACTCAACGCTGGCCGCGGCCGTCGCGGGGTCGATGTCCATCCCACACACCAGGTCTTTCACGGTTTCCATCTGGTCCCCCTTCTGCTCTTCCTGCTCCGGTACTTCCACACGGACGTGTTCCACAGAAGCACCTGTGGTGGGGAGTGCCTCGGCTCGATATCGCCGGAGCCGATTGGCATTGCCCACCACCGAGAGCGACGAAAGTGCCATCGCTCCCGCCGCGATCATCGGACTGAGGAGTACCCCGGTCGCGGGATACAGAGCGCCGGCTGCCACAGGGATGCCAAGGGCGTTGTAGATGAACGCGAAGAACAGGTTCTGCCGGATGTTCCGCATCGTGGCTCGGCTGAGGGTGACGGTCGTGACTACACCCTCGAGGGCGCCGGAGATCAGCGTGACGTCGGCGGCCTCGATCGCCACGGCCGTTCCCGTGCCGATCGCGATGCCGACGTCGGCTTGGGCCAGGGCGGGAGCGTCGTTGATCCCGTCCCCCACCATCGCCACCAGCTTGCCCTCGTCCTGGAGGCGTCGGACCTCGAGAGCCTTGTCCTCGGGCAAGACCTCGGCCAGCACCCGGCCGACCCCCACCTCTCGGGCGACAGCCTCAGCCGTACGACGATTGTCCCCAGTGATCATCACGACCTCCAGACCGAGATCCCTCAGGGCTCGAACCGCGCGTGGGGAGTCATCTTTCAGCGTGTCCGCGACGGCGACGACCCCCGCTGGCTGCCCGTCCACGGCCACGTGGATCGCGGTCTTGCCGGCCAGCGAGAGTCGGTTCGCGTCTGCCTCCAGCACGGTGGGATCGACCTGCTTGTCCGCGAGCAGCTGCCCCGTGCCCACCAGTACGGCGTGCCCGTCCACGGATGCCTCGATCCCCTTCCCGGTCACGGATAGGAAATCGCGCGGCTCGACGAGATCCACTCCCCGGTCCTCGGCTCCTCGAACGATGGCTTGGCCGAGGGGATGCTCAGATGAGCGCTCGGCCGAAGCCACCAAGCGGAGCAGCTCGTCCTCGTGTGCGGAGCCAACCGGCACGATGTCGGTGAGGGCCGGCTTCCCCATCGTGATCGTGCCGGTCTTGTCCAGGACGATCGTGTTGAGCTTGTGGGCGGTCTCGAGCGCCTCCGCCGATCGGATCAGGACGCCGTGTTCGGCACCTTTGCCGGTCGCCACCATGATCGAGAGGGGTGTGGCAAGACCCAGCGCACATGGGCAGGCGATGATCAACACAGACACCGCCGAGACCAGACCGAAGGTCAGCGCAGGTTGCGGCCCGAAGTCGAACCACAGGGCGAATGTAGCGATCGCGATGAAGATCACCGCGGGCACGAAGTAGCTCGAGACCCGATCCGCCAAGCGCTGGATCGGAGCCTTCGACGCCTGGGCTTGCTCCACCAAGCTGACGATCTGGGCGAGCATCGTGTCCTTACCCACCCTGGTGGCTCGGAACCGGAAAGCCCCTGTCTGGTTGATCGTCGCTCCGATCACCGTCTCCCCCGGGCCCTTCGTGACCGGGATCGGCTCGCCCGTCACCATCGACTCGTCGATCGATGATCGACCGTCCACGATCTCCCCATCCACAGGGATCTTCTCGCCGGGTCGGAGGACCACGACGTCGCCGATCTGCACCTCATCGGTTGGGATCTCGCGCTCCTCGCCGTCACGGATCACCCGTGCGGTGCGGGCCTGCAGGCCGATCAGCTTGCGGATCGCCTCTCCGGTCCCAGCCTTGGCCCGGGCCTCCAGCACTCGGCCGAACAGGATCAGCGTGAGGATCACGCCAACGGCCTCGAAGTAGACCTCCCGCAGGTCCTCCGGCAACAGACCAGGAGCAACCGTCACGACCAGGCTGTAGACGAATGCAGCAGTCGTCCCGATCGTGATCAGGGTGTTCATGTCCGCGGTTCTGTTGCGGAGGGTCAGCCACCCAGTGCGGTGGATCGGCAAGCCCGTGTAGAGCATCACGGGCGCGATCAGAGCGAGTTGGAACCACCGATCCATGAAGATCGCCGGCACCCAGTCCGCATCGAACATATCGCTCGCCATCACGGCGAACAGCACCGGCGCGGTCAGGATCGCGCCGACGACGACCCGTCTGGTGAGATCGCGGATCTCGGCCCGGCGGGCTTCGGCCTCAGCGTCTTCGGTCCCCGCTGAGCCGGGGGCCAGTCGCTCCTCCACCCGATATCCGCTCCGAGCGATCGCGTCTCCCATGTCGGCGATAGCGACCTGATTCGGATCGTAGGCAACGCTCACGCGCTCGTTGCCGAAGTTCACCTCGACATCGTCTACGCCGCTCAGTCGGTCGAGAGCCGACTCGATGCTCCGGACACACGCCGGGCAAGTCACCCCGTCCCCCCGCAGGCGGAACTCGACCCGGCTCGTCCCGTTCACCTCTCGGCTGGGTCCGACTCCGACGGCGCGAGCGACCTCGTGAGTGTGGGCATCCGCTGGGACCGTTTCGACCGCAGACGTTGATCCGGCGGCTTCGACTCCGGCCCGATCGTTGTTCCCATCTGCTTCCACCACCAGCGTTCCGTGGAGCATGTTCATCCCGCACGCGAAACCGAACCTGCCGGCATCGGTCGGTAGGAGGTCAACCGACGTGCGACCGAACGCGGTCAGGGACCTGCTGACTCCGAAGTCCGGGAACACCACACGCGAAGAGCAGTCGCTGTTCTCTTGCCGATCGAAGACCAATCTGAGCGGGACACCTTGCTGCGCGTGGATGAGGCTCGGGGAATAGCCACCCTTCACGGTGATCTCTACTTCCTGGACGCCGCCCCGTACCGTCGCGCGGCTGCCCTGCTTCGGTCCGAGGAAGAAGACCGTCAGCCCTGCGATCGACGCGAGCCCGCCCGCGGTGACGAGGATCTCCGTTCCTGTCATCCCGACCTCACTCTTCCCTCTGCTCGGCTGGCCAGATCTCCAGCCCACGTGATAGCTATACTCCCAGGGGGTATCATCGTCAACAGGAAGCAGACCTCAGGAGGCGACCGATGGCGACCCAGACACGCGGATACACGGCGAGCCGAAACCAGCTGCTCACCCGCTTGGCCAGGATCGAGGGTCAGGTCCGGGGCGTGGCCCGGATGGTCGAAGAGGATCGCTACTGCATCGAGGTCGTGACGCAGATCAACGCGGCGAGGGCAGCCCTCGACAAGGTCGCCCTCGGTCTGCTGGATGGACACGTCCGCCACTGCCTCGTGGGAGGCCACGGCGGTCCCGATGACCCGGAGGAGCAGGCCGAGGAGCTCATGAGCGCCGTGGGGCGCATGATCGGCCGGTAGACCGAGCCTTGGGCTCCCCAGGGAAAGCAGGACAGCGCGACTCTTCACGGGCCTCCTCGGTCGATCGCTACGTGGAACTCAGCCCGGCGTTCCCTACTGTGCAACTCGGAAGAGGGTCGTGTCGAGTGAGCGAGAGCGTTAGTCGGTGTGCTGCTCGAGGGTTTCCACCGGATCGTCCTCGTGCGGATCGTCCTCGTGCCGGACCTGTTCGCGAAGTTCGGAGTACTGCACGGCCTCGGATGCGATCATCGCGATCAGGACCGCGGTCAGCAGCCCCAGCGCCGCGAGAGCCGGCAGGTTCCCCGCGACCGGTATCAGCACGCCGAGCAACACCGCGACCACGAGCCGCCGCCCGGTCACCTTGTGCCAGGTCCGGTACTTGA
>JBKKAE010000072.1:0-9321 GCA_046714835.1 Actinomycetota bacterium
CCTCTCGGCTCCGCCCGCGGCCCCTCCGCCGTTCTTCCCGTTCCTTACAGCACTTCGTCCAGCGACTTGGTGTCCGTGTACACCGCGGGATCGTCGGTCCCACCCTCGACCGGCCAACCCGGTGCGAGGAAGAGTCCGATCGTGACGTCGGTCGCACAGTCACCCGTGTCGAGGCACGTGATCGTGCCCGTCACGCCCTCGTAGCCCTCCGTGGCGAAGATCGCGTCGCGGAGTGCCTGGCGCGGGATCGAAAGCGATCCGTCTCCGTTGTCGATCGCGACTTCCTCGATAGCGGCGAACACGACGTTCGCAGCGTCGTAGGCGTGCGCATGGAACACCGACAGCGGTTCGCTGGCGAACGCCTCCTGATACGCGGGGATGAACTCCCCCGAGTAGAAGTCGTTCGCCTGGAACGCCGACAGGTCGGGCGAGGATGCCCAGACGCCGTCCGCCGCCGCTCCCGCGTTCTTCAGCGTGTCGCTCGACAGGCACCCGTCGGAGACGATCAGGGTGGTGTCGGGCATGATGTCGGCCGCCTGCTTCATGATCAGCGTGCAGGCTGCCACGAAGATCGGGAAGTACAGGACGTCCGGACTCTGCTCCGCCAACGACGTGAGGACCGGCTTGAAGTCGGTGTCCTCGGAGTTGACCTGCTCTCCGCCCGTCAGCGTGCCGCCGCCGGCCTCGAAGTTCGCCTCGAAGGCACCCACCAGCCCCTGGGTATAGGGGCTCTCGTCGGCGATGGTGGCCGCTGTGGTGGCACCGACATCGTCACCGAGGGAGAACTCGGCCACGATCGCGCCCTGGATCCGGTCGTTGTGGGCGGTACGGGCGTAGAACGGGTTGTGCAGCTCGGGATCGGTCAGCGCCGGGCTGGTGTTCGATCCGGAGATGAGTGTGATGCCCTTGTCCCCGAGGATCGTGTCCGCCACGCCGAGCGCCGCACTCGAGCAGCTCGTGCCGATGACGGCCACGATCGAGGCGTCGGCCGCGAGCGCCGTGCCGGCCGTCTGACCGCCCTCCGCGGAGCACAGCTCGTCCTCCACGGTGAGGCTCACCGGGTGATCCAGCAGCGTGCCGTCGGTCTGGTCGAACGTGTCGTCCAAGTAGTCCACGGCCAGCTCGATCCCGTTCACCTGGTCCTGACCGAGCGTGCCGTCAGCGCCGCTGATCACCTGGGCGACCCCGAGGTTGATCGGCTCGTCCGCCCCTACCTCGACGCACCCGAACTCGACGGTCGCACAATCCACGTCGCCGCCGTTGGCGCTCGGCTCCTCGTCACCGCCGGCACACGCCGACGCCACGATGGACAGCACGGCTGCCAGAGCGAACGCTTTGAGCCATGTCCGATGCTTCATGAAGCCCCCCTTCTCTTCTCGGCCTCCCGAGATGGAGTGTGACTATCACATCCCGACCCCGATTGGCCAATCCACCCGAGGCCGTTGCACCTGGTCATACGTGATGAAGGTGTGCCCGAGATGCGACGGGACGGATCAGGTGGGGATCGACCCGCGGAAGGAGCGCGCGAGGTCCACGGCGCCGTCCGGGTCACCGGCGACGACGTGGGCCATGAGCGCGCTGCCGACCACGACCCCGTCCGCGAAGACGCAGACCTCCGCCGCCTGGGAAGGGGTCCCGATGCCCACTCCCACCAGCAACGGGAGGTCGGTCCGAGGCCGGAGCGCCTCGACCACGCCTTCGGCCGTTCCGTCCAGACGGTCCCGGGCGCCGGTCACGCCGTAGGTCGCCACGCAGTACACGAATCCGCGTGACCGGCGCCCGATCTCGTCGAGACGCTCGGCCCTCGTGCCGGGTGCGGCGAGGAGCACGGCGTCGACGTCGCGCGCCGACGCGGCGGCCTCGAGCTCGGCGGACTCGTCGACCGGCAGGTCGGGGACGATGAGGCCGGTGACGCCCGCCGCGGCCGCGTCGTCGAGGAACCGCTCGATGCCGCGGCGGTAGATCGGGTTCACGTAGGTCATCACGGCCACCGGCACGTCGATCGCCGCGTCGCCGATCACGGTGAGTACGTCGGCCGGCCGGACGCCGAGGCGGAGTGCCTCGGCGGACGCCTCCTGGATCACCCCGCCGTCCATCACGGGGTCCGAGAACGGGATCCCGACCTCGATCGCGTCCGCTCCCGCGGCCGCGAGCCGCTGGAGCAGTCTGGCATCCACGCCCGGATACCCGCCGGTCACGTACGGCACGAACGCGCGCCCGCCCGCGTCGCGCCGGGCGCGCAGGGCCGCCACGCGCCGACTCATCTACGTGATACCGAGGCGGATCCGCACCGTGTCGAGGTCCTTGTCACCGCGCCCCGAGAGGCACACCAGGACGGACGAACCATCGGGCAACGGCCGCCGGAGGAGCCAGCCGATCACGTGCGCGGGCTCGAGCGCGGGGATGATCCCCTCCGTCCGGGCGAGCGCCTGGAAGCCGGCGAGGGCGTCGTCGTCCGACGCGCTCACGTACTCCGCGAGCCCGGCGTCCCGGAGATAGGCGTGCTCCGGCCCGACGCCCGGATAGTCGAGCCCGGCCGAGATCGAGTGGGTGTCCGCGACCTGCCCGTCCTCGTCCTGCAACAGATAGCTGAGCGCGCCGTGGAGGATGCCAGGCTCGCCCTGGGTGAGCGACGCGCAATGCTCCCCGAGGATCGCCCCGCGGCCCCCTGCTTCCACGCCGATCAGACGCACGCCCGGCACGCCGACGAACGCCGTGAACATGCCGATGGCGTTGCTGCCGCCGCCCACGCAGGCCGCCACGACGTCGGGCTCGGTACCTTCGTTCTCCTCGCGGAACCGAGGACGGGCCTCGTCGCCGATCACCCGCTGGAGGTCGCGCACCAGGACGGGGAACGGGTGCGGCCCGACGACCGATCCGATGATGTAGTGCGTCGTGCGGACCGAAGCGGCCCAGTCGCGGAGCGCCTCGTTCACCGCTTCCTTCAGGGTCTTCGAACCTGCAGTCACGGGGACCACCTCGGCACCGAGGAGCTTCATCCGCGAGACGTTCGGTGCCTGCCGACGCGTGTCCTCCTCACCCATGTAGACGACGCACGGGAGCCCGAGGAGGGCGCAGGCCGTCGCCGTCGCCACGCCGTGCATCCCCGCGCCGGTCTCGGCGATGATCCGCTCCTTGCCGAGACGCTTCGCGAGGAGTGCCTGGCCGAGCGCGTTGTTGATCTTGTGGGCGCCGGTGTGCGCCAGGTCCTCCCGTTTCAACCAGATCCGGTAGCCGAGCTCGGTGGACAGGCGCGCCGCCGGCGTGAGCGGGGTGGGCCGCCCGACGACATCCCTGAACAGCGACGAGAGCTCCGCCCGGAAGCCGGGGTCCTCCCGCAGCCGGGACCAGGCGTCCGCGAGCTCGTCCAGCGCGGGGATCAGGACCTCCGGGACGTAGCGACCCCCGTAGGTGCCGAACCAGCCGCGAGCGTCGGGGACGGTGGCGGCGATCGTCATGTGCGGAGTTCCCTCCAGAGGAGCTTCCTCACGGCGCGGGCGGGATCGTCCGCGCGCATCAGCGCTTCGCCCACCAGGATGGCAGACGCCCCCGCCTCGAGCGCGGCGTCGACGTTCGCCCGGGTCGAGATCCCGCTCTCCAGCACCGAGATCCGATCCTCAGGCACCCGTCCGATCCGTGCCAGTGCCGCGTCGACGTTGACCTCGAGGGTCTCGAGGTCCCGCGCGTTGACCCCGATAACGCCGGCGTCGGTGGCGAGCGCACGCCGCAGGTCCTCATCCGAATGCGTCTCCACGAGCGCACCGAGACCGAGGTCACGGGCAGCCTCCAGGAGCGCCCGGAGCTGTGTGTCGGTCAGGGCGGCCACGATCAACAGGACGGCATCGGCGCCCGAGGCCCTCGCCTCGATCATCTGCGACGGGTGGATCAAGAAGTCCTTCCGCAGCACCGGGATCGACACCGACGACCGTGCCGCCTGCAGGTCCGCGAGAGACCCGTGGAAGTGCCGGGGCTCGGTGAGGACCGAGACGGCCGCGGCGCCGCCCGCCTCGTATCCCCGGGCGAGCACGCTCGGGTTCACCTGCTCCGCGATCACCCCGGCCGACGGCGAGGCGCGCTTCACTTCGGCGATCAGCGCGGGCGGCTCCGCGAGCCGGAGGGCCGCCTCGAGGTCTCGCACCGGCGGCATCGCGGATGCGCGCGCCATCAACGCCAGATCGTCGAGCGGGTGCTCGTGCAGGTCCCGCTCGAGCCGCTCGATGAGATCGCTGAGGAACCCCATGGGGCGGCGAGTCTAGACCGCCGGTCGATCGCGGCCTCAGGTCACCTCGGCGATCGCCGCCGCCAGATCCATCGAGCCGTCGAGTGCGGCGCTCCCGACGACCGCGCCCGCGGCGCCGGCCGCCCTGAGGTCGAGCAGGTCAGCGATGGACGCGATCCCTCCGGCCGCCAGCACCGGTCGGCCGGCGCGCCCCACCCGCTTCACCAGCTCGAGGTCCGGACCCCCGTGCTTTCCCACGCGGTCGACCGAGGTCACGAGCAGCACGGCGCCACCGGCGGAGACGACCCACCCGAGGGTCTCGAGCAACGGCAGGTCGACCGGGTCGCGGCCGCGCGAGCGGATGCGCCCCTCGTCCACCTCGATCCCGATCGCGAGGCGAGGTCCCTCCGCCGACAGGAGCGCCGTCGCTCCGTGCTCGTCCGCGAGGGCGGCCGATCCGAGGACGACCCGCGTGGCTCCCGCCTCGAAGAGGGCTCGGACCTCCTCGGCGTCGCGCACGCCGCCCGCCGCCTGGACGGGCACGGGGAGCGAGGCGATCTCCGCGAGGACGTCGAGGTTCCGCGCGTCGCCGCTGAACGCGAGGTCCAAGTCCACGACGTGGAGCCACCGGGCACCCGCCGTCACCGCCGCGTGCGCGGCGGCGAGCGGGTCCCCCCCGAACGCCTCCACCGGTCGAGGTCCCGTCGGTGTAAGCGTGGCCAGGGCGCCGTCGCTCACGTCGATCGCGGGGATGACCTCGAACACGCCGTGCACGATAGAGGCCCCAAGAGGCGAAGGACGAGGGCCGAACCGAGTGATACTTTCAGGCGAAGCGTTCAAGGCGAGCGGCCCCGGTCCCGAGCAGTCCGGTCAGCTCCCCCATCAGCGCGCCTGAGGAGTCCACGCGGAACTCGCCCATGTCGAGCGGTCGCACGCCGGCCGAGGAGTGGAAACGCACCTTCACGGGGGCGGGTCCCGGCCGCGATCGCAACAACTCGGCCATCTTCGCCAGCACGGCGTCCGTGCACGCCGCCGCCGTGAGATCGATCACGACGGACTCTTCTCCGTTCTTTGGTCCGTTCTTTGGTCCGTTCTTTGGTCCGTTCTGCGCGGCGACTCCGGCGAGGATCGGCTCGCGCACCTCGTTCGCCCGGATCTGGAGCTCGCGGCCCCGCCGGTCGATCCGCCCGACGACCACCACGATCCGGTCCGCCGAGATGAGGTCGGGATCCGTCTCGTACACCGAGGGGAACGCCACCACCTCGACGCCGGCCGCGAGCCCTTCGAGACGGAACTGCGCGTACGGCTCGCCCCGCTTCGTGTACTTCCTGGCGACCCCGCCGATGATGCCGGCCGCGGTCACGAGCTCGCCGTCGTCGGCGCCGTCGAGGTCGCCGAGGTCGTGCGTGCTCTGCGCTCGAAGGGCGTCCGCCACCTCGAGGAGCGGATGGTCCGAGACGAACTGCCCGAGCATCTCCTTCTCGTAGCGGAGGAGCTCCGGCTTGTCGAACTCCTCCCCCTGCAGGACCGACTCGTCGATCTGCCCGACCTCCGAGTCGCCGCCGAACAGCGAGAATTGCCCTGCCGCCTCCGCCTTGCGCTCGGCGACGATCGGACCGGACACCTTGTCCTGTGAGACCAGCAGCGCCCGCCGCCGGTACCCCAGCGAGTCGAACGCGCCGGCCAGGACCAACGACTCAAGCATCCGCTTCGCGAGGACCGACGGGTCGACCTTCCGGCAGAAGTCGGAGAAAGACTCGAAGGGGCCCTTCGCGTCGCGTGCCTCGATGATCTGCTGCACCGCGCCCTCGCCGACGTTGCGCACCGCGGAGAGCCCGTACCGGATCGCCCGACCGCCGCCGGCGGCCGGAGCGAAGTCGAGCGCGGAGTCGTTCACGTCCGGCGGAAGCACTTCGATGTCCATCGCTCGGCACGCGTACAGGTAGTAGGGCTTGCGGTCCTTGTCGTCCTTCACCGACGTGAGGATCGCCGCCATGTACGAGACCGGGTGATGCGCCATCAGGTACGCGGTCTGGTACGCGACAAGACCGTAGGCGCACGCGTGCGAGGCGTTGAACCCGTAGTCGGCGAACGGGACGAACATCTCGAACATGTCCGTCGCGCTCCGCTCCGGATAGCCGCGATCGACGGCTCCCTTGACGAATCGCTCCTTGAAGGGCATCAGATACTCGATCTTCTTCTTGCCCATCGCCTTGCGGAGCGTGTCCGCCTCGCCCATCGAGAAGCCGGCCATCGTCACGGCGATCTGCATCACCTGCTCCTGGTAGACCATCACGCCATACGTGTCCCGCAGGATCGGCTCGAGGTCGGGATGCGGGTAGGTCACCGGCTTGCGTCCGTGCTTGCGCTCCGCGTACTCGGTGTGCAGGCCGTTGTTGAGCGGGCCGGGCCGATACAACGCCACGAGGGCCATCAGGTCCTCGAACCGGTCGGGCTCGAGGAGCTTGATCAGGCTGCGCATCCCGCCGGACTCCATCTGGAACACGCCGGTGGTCTCGCCGCGGCACAGGAGCGCGTAGGTGTCCGGGTCGTCGAGCGCGACGTGGTCGATGTCCATCTCCACCCCGTCGACGCGAAGGTGCCGCAGGGTGTCCTCGATCACGGACAGGTTGCGCAGTCCGAGGAAGTCCATCTTGAGCAGACCCAGCTTCTCCACCCCGTGCATGTCGAACTGCGTGACGATGCGCTTGGAGTCGTCGCGCGAATCCTTCGACAGCTTCAGCGGCAGGTAGCGCACCAACGGCGCGTCGCCGATCACGACGCCGGCGGCATGGACCGAATCCTCGCGGCGCAGCCCCTCGAGCGCCTTCGCCGTGTCGACGATCTCCTTCGCCTCCGGCTCGCCCTCGTAGGCGGTCGCGAGCTCCGGGGACAGACGCAGCGCCTCCTCGATCGGATGATCGCGACCCATCACCGGCGAGGGGTACATCTTGCAGAGGCGGTCTCCCACCGAGGGCGGGAAGCCGAGGACGCGCGCGGCGTCGCGGATCCCCTGCTTGCCCTTGATGGTCTGGAACGTGACGATCTGGGCGACGTGGTCGGCGCCGTACTTCGTGCTGGCGTACCTGATCACCTCGTCACGGCGACGCTCGTCGAAGTCCATGTCGATGTCCGGCATCTGGATCCGCTCGGGATTCAGGAAGCGTTCGAAGATCAACCCGTACTTCAACGGATCGACGTCGGTGATCCGAAGGCAATAGGACACGACCGAGCCGGCGGCCGATCCTCGGCCCGGTCCGACGCGGATGCCCTGCTCGCGAGCGAAGCGGATCAGATCCCAGACCACCAGGAAGTACCCGGCGAGGCCCATCTGGAGGATCACGCTCATCTCCAGGTCGAGGCGATCCCCGATCTCCGAAGGCAACGGATCTCCGTAGCGCTCTGTGGCCCCGGCGAGCGTGAGTTCGCGGAGGTACGCCTCGAGCGACCGTCCACCCGGTGCCTCGAAGCGAGGCAGGTGGTAGCGCTCCTCGAGCGGGGCGGCGTCGCCGTAGATGAGCTCGAGCTCCACCGACTCCGCGATCTCGAGCGTGTGGTCGCAGGCTTCGGGGAGGTCCGCGAAGAGTGCCCGCATCTGATCCGCCGACTTCAGGTAGAACTCCTCGGAGTCGAAGCGGAGCCGTTTCGGGTCCGTCTGCAGCTTCTGCTGCTGGATGCAGAGCAGCACGTCGTGCGGCTTCGCGTCGGCGGCCGACGTGTAGTGCAGGTCGTTGGTCGCGACCAGACCGATGCCGAGCTCCCGCGCGAGGGACACCTGCCGCGGCGTCACCCGGCGCTGCTCCGAGAGACCGTGGTCCTGGAGCTCGATCCAGTAGTTGCCGGCGCCGAAGATGTCCCGGTACTCGGCGGCCACCGCCCGCGCTCGAGCCTCCTGTTCCGTCAGCAGGAACTTCGACAGTTCCGACGACAGGCAACCGGACAAGCAGATCAGGCCTTCCGCGTGCTCCGCCAGGAGCTGCTTGTCCATGCGTGGGCGGTGGTAGAAGCCCTCGAGGTGCGCCGCCGACACGAGCCTCAGGAGGTTCCGGTAGCCCGTTTCGTTGCGGGCGAGCAGCGTGAGGTGGTGGTACTTCTCCTCGTTCTCCCCGGGCTCGCGGTCGAATCGGGAACCCGGGGCGACGTAGGCCTCGACCCCGAGGATCGGCTTGATGCCGTGGGCATGCGCCGTCTCGTAGAACGGGAGGGCGCCGAACATCACCCCGTGATCGGTGATGGCGATCGCCGGCATCTCCATGCGCTGCGCTTCCGAGAAGATCGTCGGGGCGGATCGGTTGGCCGCGGGAGCCTCGATACGGGCAGCCCCGTCGAGCAGCGAATACTCGGAGTGAACGTGCAGATGGACGAAACCGTCTCGCGCTGCCGTGGCGACCTCCGGAGAGGGTTTTCCACACCCGTCCCGGCCGGTTGTGGAAACTTACATGACTGTGATTCGTAGGAGCCCCACGCTACGTCGCCTCTTCGGCGCCGTCAAGCGAACCCCCTCATCGGAACCCGGCGAGCGCCTCGACGAGCTCCTCGGGAAGGTCTTCCACGACCTCGACCAGGTCCCCGCCGACCGGGTGGGTGAACGACAGGCGCCAGGCGTGCAGGAACGGGCGCTCGAGCCCCACCCGGCGGGCGTCGTTCCCGCCTCCGCCGTACGCGCGATCCCCCAGGATCGGATGCCCGATCGCCGCCAGATGCACCCGGATCTGGTGCGTACGTCCCGTTCGCGGAACCGCCTCAAGCAGCGTCGCGCCGTCCAACCGCTCGCGGACCTCGAACCCCGTCTCCGCCTGCCTGCCCTCGGTCGCGTCCACGACGATCTTGGCCGCGCGCCGGCCGAGCGGCGCGTCCACGGCGAAGGCGTCGTTGGCCACCGCACCCCGGACGAGCGCGAGATACCCGCGCTCCACGGCGTGGACGCCGAACATGCTTCTGAGTGCCGCGTAGGCCTCATCGGTCTTGGCCACGACCAGCAGCCCGGAGGTGCCCACATCCAACCGGTGCACGATGCCGGGACGGAGCGGGCCCCCCGCCCGCCGCCCCCCGCCGCCCCCCACCCCCGCCACGCGGAAGCCTCGAGCCCCCCCCCCCCCCCG
>JBKKAE010000073.1:0-2957 GCA_046714835.1 Actinomycetota bacterium
CTTCGCGGCCCATCCCGGTTGGGCGGCGCGCGCTGCCCGCACGGCGTCCCGGAGATCCTTGCGCGACGCGCGCGCCGCCCACGCGAGGAGCTCGCCGTCGCTGCCGAGGACCTCGTAGGACCGGCCGGACTCGCTCCGCGGGAACTCACCGCCGATGTACAGCTTCGCGGTTCGCTTGACGGGCAGGCGCTTCTCGCTCACGACACTCCGTTCCGTACGGTCAACTCCACGTAGGGCTCCAAACCGTGCAAACCGCCCTCGCGGCCGAAGCCCGACTCCTTGTAGCCGCCGAACGGTGAGGACGGATCGAAGCGGTTGAACGTGTTCGCCCAGACGACGCCTGCTTCCAGACGCTGCGCCATCCACAGGATCCGCGAGCCCTTCTCGGTCCACACGCCGGCCGAGAGACCGAAGGGGGTGTTGTTCGCCTTCTCGACGGCCTCCTCCGGCGTGCGGAACGTGAGGATCGACAGGACCGGACCGAAGATCTCCTCGCGCGCGATCCGGTGCGACTGACTCACGCCGGTGAACAGTGTGGGGCGGAACCAGAAGCCGCGCTCGGGCAGGTCGCAGGCGGGCTGGTACATCTCGGCGCCCTCCTCGACCCCCACGGCGACGAGCTCCTCGATCTTCGAGAGCTGCGCGCGTGAGTTGATCGCGCCGATGTCGGTGTTCTTGTCCAGCGGGTCGCCGACACGGAGCGTCTGCAGCCGGGCCTTCAGCTTCTCGAGGAGGGGCTCGAAGATCGGTTCCTGCACGAGCAGACGCGACCCCGCGCAGCAGACATGGCCCTGGTTGAAGAAGATGCCGTTCACGACGCCCTCGACGGCCTGGTCCAACGGCGCGTCCTCGAACACGATGTTGGCCGCCTTACCGCCGAGCTCGAGCGTGAGGCGCTTGCCCGAGCCGGCGATGGTCCGACGGATCTGCTTGCCGACCTCGGTGGAGCCGGTGAACGCCACCTTGTCGACGTCAGCGGCGACGAGCGCGGCGCCGGTCTCCCCCGCTCCGGTGATCACGTTGACGGCCCCCGGCGGCAGCTCGGCCTGCTGGATCACCTCGGCGAGCAGCAACGCTGTGAGCGGCGTCGTCTCGGCCGGCTTCAGCACCGACGTGTTGCCGGCGGCGAGCGCCGGCGCGAGCTTCCACGCCGCCATCAGCATCGGGAAGTTCCACGGGATCACCTGTCCCGCCACGCCGATCGGCTTCGCGCTCCGCCCGGGGAACGCGTAGTCGAGCTTGTCGGCCCAGCCGGCGTAGTAGAAGAAGTGCGCCGCCGCGAGGGGCAGATCGATGTCGCGCGATTCCTTGATCGGCTTGCCGCCGTTCATGGACTCGAGGACCGCGAACTCGCGCGCGCGCTCCTGGAGTCCGCGTGCGATCCGGTAGAGGTACTTCGCGCGCTCCTTGCCGGGCAAGGCGCGCCACCCCGAGTCGAAGGCGTCGCGCGCCGCCGCGACCGCGAGCTCGACGTCCTCGGGCCCGGCCTCGGGCACCTCGGCGAGGACCTCTTCGGTCGACGGGTCGATCGTCGCCATGTACTTCCCGCTCTTCGGCTCGACGAACTCGCCGCCGATGAACAGCCCGTAGCGGTCCTGGAGCCGGACGACGTCCTTGGACTCCGGGGCGTCCGCGTACCCCCACGCGGGAACGGCGGGCGTCCGCTCCTGGGTCGTCTCCAGCTCGGTCATCTGCCGCTCCTCACCCAGGAACGGTAGCCCACTTCCGGCCAGATGATCAGACGCCGATCGGCCGCTGATCGGCCGCTGATCAGACCGGAGCGATCTCGCGCCGGGACGTCAGGTAGGCGCCCACGATGACCACCGCGACGCCCACGATCGCAATCGGGCCGACATCGTCGTTGCGGAGGAGCACTCCCAGCGCGAGGGCGACCACAGGGATCAGGTAGCCCACGATCGAGGCTCTTGTCGCTCCCACCCGGCCGACGAGCCTTCCCATCAGCACGAAAGCCACGCCGGTACCGAGCACGCCCACCGCGGCGATCGCGAGCACCGCCGGCCAGGTGAAGGTCGACCCCGGGATCGAGGCGATCCCGAGCGGCGCCGTGAAGACGGCACCGATGGTCAGGATGCGGGCCATCACCGGCAGAGACCCATACCGCTGCTGAAGCGGCGTCGCCACGTTGAACGCGATCCCGTAGCAGACCGTCGCCACGATGATGAGCACCACGCCGACGACCTGGCTGGACCCCTCGCCCGCGGCTGCGAGGGCGATCGCCGCGACGCCGACGAAGCCGAGAGGGATCCCCACGAGCTGGCGTGATCCGGGAGGGCGGCGGAGCAGGATCGTCGCGACCACGGCGGTGAAGATCGGCGCCGCGCCGTTGAGCATGCCGGCGATCGCCGAGTTCACCGACCCCTGCGCCAATGGGAAGAGCGTGAACGGCATCACCACCCACGTGATCGAGAGCAGGAGCAGGCGACCCCGGTCAGCTCGGTCGATCGGCGCCCGCGAGCCGGGGGCGAGCCAGAGCGCCGATGCTCCGAACAGGATCCGGAGCCACGTGACGAGACCGGGGCGGAACGACTCCAGACCGATCGCCATGAAGAGGAACGACGAGCCCCAGATCGTGCCGACGACGACGAACAGCAGCCAGTCCACGCCCGCGAACGCGCCGCGGTGCGTCCCTTGATTGGTGGACAGCGCTCGGGTACCCATCGTCTCGAACAACGATCAACGTCAGTCGATCGTGAAATAGTCCGGGCCCGCGTAGCGGCCGGTCCGCTCCTTCTCGATCTGCATCAGCACGTCGTTCAGCAACGACGAGGCCCCGATCCGGAACAGGTCGGGTGTCATCCACACGGACCCCAAGGTCTCGTGGAGCAGGACGAGGTTCTGGATCGCCTGCTTCGCGGTGCGAACCCCTCCGGCCACCTTGATGCCGACGACGCGACCGGTGTCGCGGTGGAAATCGCGGATCGCCTCCATCATGCAGA
>JBKKAE010000074.1:0-8673 GCA_046714835.1 Actinomycetota bacterium
GGCGGCCTTGCGCGCTTGCGACTCGAGCGCCGCGGCGAGCCCCTTGTCTGCCAGGAGCGGCGGGTAGATCCCGCGGGCGAGATCACGGAGGTTCTCGAGCGCCGCGGCGGTCTCCGTCTGCAGTTCCCTCGCCGCCTGCTCACGTGTGGTGCCGCCAAAGGTCCTGGCATCCTGAGGGCCTTCGCCCCGGGCGCCACGCGGCCTCTGCCGCCTACCCTGAGGGGGTATCGGATAGGAGGCTGCAGATGGCGAGCAGTTTCTCGACCGAACACCCACCCGCGTTCGCAGGCGCGAGCGCCACGGGCAAGGCATCGATCCGAGAGGAGAGATCACCATGATGTGGGGTTGGAACGACGGAGGCTGGGCCGGCTGGCTGATGATGTCGCTGATGATGCTCATCTTCTGGGGCGGCCTCGCGGCCATTGTCGTCTGGCTGATCCGGCAACCGCAGCGTTCCGGCGGGGACAGCAAGCCCTCGGCGATCTCCATCCTCGAGGAGCGCTTCGCCCGCGGAGAGATCGACGAGGAGGAGTTCCACAAGCGACGCGACACGCTGCGCCAGGCATCGGGCAGGAAGTGATGACGTGCGGCCGGACGAGTCCGATCTCGAGAAGCCGGTGATCCTGCCAGGAGGGGAGGTGGGGAATGCTGAAATCCTGGTGGCACGCCGAGGACCACTCCGGGTGGCGCTGGACCGTCGAGTTCTCCAATCACAAGTAGGAGGCAAGCCATGGACTACGGGCGAACCACCGCGGTCGGCCTGACCTACGATGAGGCCGTGCCCCGGGTCAAGGAAGTGTTCCAGCAACAAGGGTTTGGCACCCTCACCGAGATCGACATGCGGGCGACCCTCAAGGAGAAGTTGGACGAGGAGATCGAGCCCTACGTGATCCTCGGCGTCTGCAATCCGCAGCTCGCCCACGGTGCCCTCGCTATCGAACCGGAGATCGGGCTGCTGTTGCCGTGCAATGTGGTCGTCGAGCGGCGTGGCGAGCAGACCCTGGTTCATGCCCTCGATCCGGGGGTGATGGTTCGGGTCCCGGAGCGCCCGGAGCTCGAACCGATCGCGGAGGAAGCGGCTCGGCGCATCAACGAAGCGATGGATACGCTCTCCCGCGCCGGCGGCTGAGGCCAGCCGGCCTCGAGGCGGAGCCTACCGGGGCTCGCCGGCTCCCTCACGTCGGGTGGTGTCTCACTGGCGCTTCGAAGGTGCGAAAGGCGCGACCGAGATGTCGTCACCCGACTTCGTCTTGGCACGCCCCCCGCCTTGTTTTTTGGCACGCCGCCCTCGGCGCCTTGACCGCCTTGACCATCGCTCGACCGCGTGGGGCACGGTGTTGTCCGAACGATGTTCCTCACCGTTGAGGGCGCGCCAACAGGGCCACCTCGTCCCGCGCTGCTTGCGCCTACTCGACGACCAGCGCCGTCACCATCCCGAACATGCCCTCAGGCCCCTCGACGTGGGACAGGATGTGACAGTGGAAAGCCCACGCCCCAGGCTGGTCGGCCTTCACCAAGATGTCGTACCGAGAGCCGGGGGCCACGACCAGCGTGTCCGCCCTGTACCGGTTCCCCCGTGAGAGCGGGAAGCCGTCTACGCCGACGACCAGGAAGTGGAATCCGTGCAGATGCATCGGGTGCAGCAGCTCCCCGTCGTTGGCCAGATGGATCAGCACCCAATCCCCCCTCGCCGCAACGAGTGGAGCCGTGGCGGGGAACGACTTGCCGTTCAACACGAACCCCAACGGTCCGTCCCCGACGAAGATCGAGTACTCGGCCGAGGGCTCGACGCCGTACGTCTCGCGCCAGGAACCTGCCTTCGGCTCCACGATGAGAGCTCCGTAGAGGCCACTGCCGACCTGTTCCGCCGAGTTGAAATGCGAGTGGTACACGTACATGCCGGGCGGGTCGACGACGTCGAACTCATACGTCCAGGACTCTCCGGGCATGATCGGCGGCTGCGTGATGTACGGGACGCCATCCATCTCGTTCGGCAGCGTGATGCCATGCAGGTGCAGCGCCGTGGGCTGATCGATGTGGTTCCCGACGACGATCCTCACACGATCGCCCGGCCGCACGCGCAGCTCCGGGCCCGGGATCTGCCCGTTGTACGCCAGGGCCTTCTTGATGACGCCCTTGGAGACCTCCCAGAAGGCATGGGTGACGTCGAGCTCGAACACCTTGACCCCGCCCTCGAGTCGCGGCTCCAACGGTTGGTTGCCCTGGACCTCGGTCTGGTCTCCGGCCAAGAACGCCTTCACCCCCGCCTCGTGCCCGGCCGCCATCTCCTCGGCGGTCATCTCCTGGTGCGGCGCGGCTTCGGTGCCTCCGGCGTCCGGCGACGCGCCGGAGACCGTGAGCGTGCCGACCATCCCGAGCTGGTCGTGGCCGGGCACCGTGCAGCGCACCTCGTAAGTGCCGGCCTCCAACGCGGGGACGTCCAGGGTCGCCTGGGCGCCCGCCGCGATGGTCGCCGTCTCGTAGGTATCCCCGCCGGCAACGACCGCGAACGTGTGTGGTGCCGCGCCCTCGTTCGTGACCGAGAACGACATCGCGGCACCTGCCTCCGCGTCGATGGCCGCCGGCTCGATCGCGAAGTCGGACAGCACGATCTCGATCGAGGTCGGCGTGCCGGCCGCGCGCTCCCCGTCACCGCTGCCGGTGGCTGCTCCCGAGCAGGCGGCTGCGAGAAGCGTCAACCCGGTCGCGATGACCGAGAGGTGGATGGATCTCCGACTGCCCATGGGTTTACCTCCTGGGATGGGTTGATGTCGGAGAGTCTGCGAGACCGCCTTCCGGAAGGGACGGGCCAGGGGTCCCGGCCCCGCCGGGACCTTTGCCATTCCGAGCTGTGAAGGGTTAAGCCGGGAGTGCCTCGCATGTGGTCTGCTGCCAGTTACCACCGAGCCCAGGTGCTCGCAAGAGGCGAGCCCGCTCTGGCTCGCCCTCGAAAGGTCCCTCGGCGGGTTCGGATAGGCTCCGATGATGCCCGAGCGGAGCCGCCGAACGGATGGGGATCGGCGTCTGATCGAGGCCGGGATGACCCTCGCTTCGGAACTGTCGCTCGACGCGGTGCTCCTCCGTCTCGTCGAGCTGGCCGTGGACCTCACCGGCGCACGGTACGGAGCTCTCGGCGTACTTACCCCCGACGGCCGGTCGATCGAGGAGTTCGTCACGGTGGGGATCACGCCTGCGCAACGGGCTGCCATCGGTGACCCCCCCACCGGACACGGCCTCCTCGGCGCGTTGATCCGCGAGGCGCGTCCTCTGCGGATCCCCGACATCGGCGCGGACCCGCGATCGGTGGGCTTCCCGCCGAACCATCCTCCGATGAGGTCTCTCCTCGGGGCTCCTGTCACCGGGCGGGGCACGGTGTTCGGCAACATCTACCTGACGGACAAGCAGGGTGCTGAGGCGTTCGACAAGGAGGACGAGCGCGTCCTCGTGGTCCTCGCCACCCAGGCGGCCATCGCCATCGAGAACGCGCGTCTCTACGACGAGACGGAGCGCAAGGGCCGGGAGCTGCAGCGGCTCCAGGTGCTGGAGGAGCGGGAGCGGATCGGGAAGGAGCTCCACGACGGCGTCATCCAATCGCTCTTCGCGGTCGGGATGAGCCTCCAGGGGCTCGCGGCAGCATCCAGCGACGAGGACGTCGCGCGCCGCCTCGAAGCAGCCGTGGAGGACGTCGATCACGCGATCCGGGACCTGCGCAACTACATCTTCGGCCTCCGTCCGGGGATCCTGGCCGACCGCCAGCTCGACCAAGCGCTCAAGGAGATGGCGAGCGAGTTCGGGGCGCGCTCCGGTGTGGTGACGGTCGTCGAGGTCGACGCCGAGGCCGCCTCCGAGCTGGCCCCGCGCGCTGCCGATGTGGTACAGCTCGTGCGTGAGGCCCTCTCGAACGTCGGCCGGCACGGAGCCGCCACCACGTGCCGCGTTTCGCTCAAGCGCGCGGACACCGGCCTCGTCCTGGAGGTCGACGACGACGGCCGTGGGTTCGACGTCGACATGACCTCGTGGGGCATGGGCCTCAACAACCTCCGGGAACGGGTCGAGTCCCTCGGTGGGACGCTCCAGGTGGAGAGCACACCGGGGGAAGGCACGACGGTTCGAGCGACGCTGCCCTCCTGAGATCCGACGGAGCGGAGTGCCCGATGCGGTCCCGTGCTTGGAGGGACCTTCGGCCCATCCGCGCCACGCCGGTCGCAGGAACACTCGCTTCCATGTTCGCGAGGTACTTCGTCGAGCTCCCGATCTCCACCGTGGAAGTCGAGCGAGCCTTGTCCAGGGACCCGCGCCTGTGGCTCCCCCGGCTGGCTGAGCCGGCGAACCACCGAGGAGACGTCCTCCTCGCCGAGGTCGGGTTCGGTGAAGCCGTCCGGATCAAGAGAACCGTCCTCATCGAGTTGGGACAGCCGGTTCGCTCAGCGTCCAAGACCGTGTTCCCGTTGCGCTGGGTGGCCTCTGGCCGTGGGGGCCTCTTCCCCGCCCTCGATGCCGACCTCGAGGTCGCGCCCCTGGGATCCGACCGCACCCAGCTCGCGATGAGCGCTCGGTACGTCCCTCCGTTCGGCACGCTCGGGCACGTCATCGATCGTGCGGTCCTGTCGAGGGTCGCGGAGGCGACCCTGAAGGATTTCCTCGATCGCGTCGCCGACACCATCATGGGCTCGGGAGGCACGCCGTACGCTGCTGACCTGAACCGCTCCAGCCTGAACCCACCGGGCTAACATCGCCTGATGGCCGAGACGAAGCGTCCCCCCCTCCGCGTCATGCTCGTGGACGACCACGAGGTCGTGCGGGACGGGATCCGCTCGATGCTCGCGTCCGAGGATGACATCTACGTGACGACCGAGGCCGGAACCGTCCGCGAGGCGATCGACGAGGCCGGCCGGACGAGACCCGATGTCGTGGTGATGGACGTCCGCCTCGCCGACGGGAGCGGGATCGAGGCCACACGTGAGATCCGCGCGAAGCACCCCGCGACCCGAGTGCTGATGCTCACCTCGTTCGCCGACGACGAAGCCCTGTTCGCCTCGATCATGGCGGGTGCGTCCGGCTACGTGCTGAAGCAGGTTCGCTCCGGCGACCTCGTCCGGGCGATCCGTGCGGTCGGAGCCGGCGAGAGCCTGCTGGATCCCGCCGTCACGACCGCGGTGCTCGACCGGCTCCGGAAGGGCAAGCATCTGATGAAGGACGAGCGGCTCGCTCGCCTCTCGCCGCAGGAAGAACGGATCCTGACGCTCATCGCCAAGGGCCGTACGAATAGGGAGATCGGCGACGAGCTCAAGCTGGCCGAGAAGACCGTGAAGAACTACGTCTCATCGATCCTCTCGAAGCTCGAGGTGGCGCGGCGAGCCGAGGCGGCCGCGTACCTCGCCCGGCACACGACGACGCCCGGCTCGATCGAGTAGGTCCGCTCGCTCTAGCCGAGCGGACGGCGGAGCACGAATCCTTCCACGTCGGGCGCGCTCCGGACCGCGGTGACGACCTCCCATGCCTCGGGATGCTCACCGAGATGGATCACGTGGCCTGCCGCGAAGGGATCACCGAGCCAGCCTCCGGGCCCGAGAGCGACCACGGTGCGCCCACTCTTCGCGTACATCTCGAGCAGCTGGTCCGAAGACGTCCCAACCCCAACCTCGTCGCTCGCCAGCCACGTGTCCAGGACCACGACGTCGGCTCGCTCGAGCAGCGGGCAGTAGCCCTTCCGGCCGCCGATGCACGTGTAGTCGGGGGCGGTGGCGCCCGGGCAGGCGATCACCCGAAACCGGGCATCCTCGAGCGCCTGCCCCAGTCGTTCGCGCTCACGCTCGTCCGACTCCACCAGCAGCACGGTTCCCTCATCGGGCATGGCACACCTCCGTTCGCCGATCGATGTCACCCGCGACTCTCGGATACGGGGCGGCCGCCGTCAGGCCAAAGGTCCCGGCCGAACAAGGGCGGTCGGCCTTACCTGGGCCTCCCGGGCGGAACGATGCTTCCGTCAAGAACGAGGAGGGGGACAGACGGAAACGAAGGACGAGCCGGGCAGCACGGAGATGATCTCTATGGGCGGCGTTAGGCCGCCCCCAAACAGGGGAGCGGATGTGATGGATAGGAGCAACTGGGACCGAATCGTCAGTTCAGCTGGTGCCGTGCTCGCGGCGGTCTTGATCGTGCTCGGTGGATCCGCGATCTACGGTGGCAAGTTCGGACAGGACAACGTCCGGGATCGGCTGGAGCCGCAGAACATCGCGTTCCCGCCTGCGGACGCGATGTCGCCCGAGGAGGAGGCAGAGGTCGGCGAGTTCGCCGGCGAGAAGGTCGACACCGGCCCCGAAGCCGAGGCGTTCTCGCGCTACATCGGCGGACACCTCGAGGCCGTGAACGAGGGCAAGACCTACTCGGAGACAAGCTCAGCCGCCCGCGAGGAGGGGCTTGACGCCGATGTGGCAGCGGAGCTCCAGGGCAAGGCCGACACCCTGTTCAAGGGTGAGACACTCCGCTCGATCCTGCTGAACGCGTACGGCTGGTGGACCGTCTCGACGATCGCCGTGTACGCGGGATATGCGATGGTGATCGCCGGTCTGCTCCTGGGCGTGCTCGCGTTCCTGGGCTTTCGGCACGCGAAGCGCGCCACACCCCTCGAGGCGAGGACATAGGTCCGGCTGTCGCCGTCGGAGATCCGAGCGGGGTCGGGGTGACGAAGCCCCGTCGCGACAAGATCCGCCAGGTCGTCGCGACCGAAGGCACCGTCCCTTCGCCGTGGCGGCGAACGAGGTGGGCGGCGATCGTGTGCGCTCCGGCGTCGACGCCGAGGTCGGCGAGCTCCTTGCGGAGCTCCACGATCTCGTCCTCGATCAGCTCCGGCGTGCGGCGCGGGCTCCGATGCGGGCGGCGTGACCGAGGCTCCAGGCCCGCCTCACCTTCCGCGTCGAAGCGCCGGCAGAGCTCGTAGATCCACCGGGGCGACACGCCGTAGTCGCGGGAGACCTCGGCCCACTGGAAGTGCAAGGGACACGGGTTCTGCGTTTCGCATTCTTCGCGCCAGAAGATACATGTCTCCCAGATGACGTTGTTGCCCTCGACGGCGGTAAGGATCTCGCCCAGCGACACGCTCGCGGTCTAGCCGATAGCCGCGGCCGCGCACCGAGGCGATCACACCGCCGCTCGCGAGCCGCCGCATAATCTTGGACAGGAACGGCGCGGGCAGGTCGGTCGCTTCGGCCAGACGGCGCGCCTCGACGAGCTCCCCGGGCGGACGAGTGGCGAGCGCGCTGAACGCCTCGATGGCGTAGGGCTCTCTCGTGACAGGCGCATGCGTCATCTCTCTCGGTGGTGGGCGCGCCGATCGACGCCCCTTCCTTCCTATAGATCCTTCCGCGCCAGCGCCCATCGTGCCACAAGCAGCGGAAGGACGGTCCACGCGACCAAGTCCCCGACGAGCAGGATCACCGTCCCCACCGCGCCGAACGTGGCGATCAGGTACGCGCCGAACGGCCCGAGCGCCGTGCCCTGGAAGTTCGTGCCGAGCAGGGCGAGGATGCGACCGGCCTCGAGCGGGTTCAGCAGGATCGCGCCGAGCAGCCCCAAGGGGCCCATGTGCACGCTCGGCGCCAGCGCCGCGAGCGCGAGATCCACGCCGAGCGAGAACAGGATCCAGAGCGCCACGGCCACCGACACTGCCTGGACGCGGCTTCCGACCAGGGAAGAGATCGCGACGCCGATCGCCACGCTCGCGGCAGCCACGCCAAGCGTCGCACCGATCAGGGTCATCAGGGCCAGCACGTCGCCGCCCTTGGCGACCCCCGCCATGATCAGCAAGGCGGATCCGAACCCGATCCCCAGGGTCGTCCAGAGTGAACCGGTGAGTCCGAGGAACGCGCCCGTTGCGACCTGGGATCGCCGGAGCGGCTGCGCACAGATCATCGCGAGCATGCCCTGCTCTCGCGCACCGACGAGCGACCCGGCGCCGAGCAGCAGCCCCATCAGAGATGGCAGCAGGACGCCCAGGTTCACCAGGGTCGCCGACGCGGGACCGATCCCCGAGAGCCCCAGCTCGCGCACGGTTCGGAACGCGAGCAGCGTCACGACGACGCAGAGCACGCCGAAGACGGCGGCCATCGTGAGGACCCAGCGGGCCCGCACCGAGCTGCGGTACTCCCACGACGCGATCACGCGGGTCGGTCCGGGCGTCGACGACGCGCTCATGAGCATGCCTTCAGGGATCCGTCGACGCCGGGCGTCGCCGCTTCCGCCAGCCGTTGCACGGTGAGATCCTCCTCGCGCACGAGTCGGCCGTCGTCGACGTGGAGCGCCCGATCCGCGACCCCCCACAGCTCCGAGGGGGACGGACTCGACACGATCGAGGTGACGCCTTCACGGTCCCGCAGGGTCTGCAGCATCGTCCAGAACTCCGCCCGCCCACTCTCGTCGAGGGACGCGGCAGGCTCGTCGAGCAGGAGCAGTTTCGGGCGACCGAGCAGCGCGACCGCCAGGGACACCCGGTGTCGCTGACCTCCGGAGAGCATGCCGATCAGGTCGTTGTCGGGCCGCACGAACCCCTCGGGCAGCGGGACGTCGTCCCGGTCGGCCCTTCGCAGCGCCGCGAAGAAGTCGAGGACCTCGCCGATCGTCGAGGCCTCGGGCATCGACACGCTCTGCGGGAGGAACCCGATGCTTCGGCGCGAA
>JBKKAE010000075.1:0-5111 GCA_046714835.1 Actinomycetota bacterium
TCATGAACTCGAAGCACCTGCGGGCCGACGTGTCGTTCGCGTGGCCCACCGCCGAGATCGCGGTCATGGGTGCCGAGGGTGCGGTGAACGTGGTGTTCAAGAAGGAGATCGAGAAGGCCGCCGATCCTGGGGCCAAGCGAGCCGAGCTGATCCGCGAGTACCGCGACAAGTTCTCGACGCCGTACGCGGCCGCCGAGCGAGGGTTCATCGACGACGTGATCGAGCCCGCGGAGACGAGGCCCCGGCTGATCAAGGCCCTCCGGATGCTGTCCACGAAACGCGAGACGATCCCGGCACGCAAGCACGGGAACATCCCCCTGTAACCATGGACGGCGCCCGATGACGAACCGCTCGAACGACGAACGGCGCTTCGAGATCTCGGAGGAGGTCTCGCCGGAAGAGGACCGCGCTATCCTGATGGCGCTCGAGCGCTACTTCTCCGCCGAGAACCCGAAGCCGCCGGCGTGGGTGCTTCAGGGGCGCATCGACGCGACGGGCTTCGGGGCGCTCCAGGTGAGGCGGTTCGCGCGGGAGCCGTGGCACGGGCAATGGGTCGAGTTCGCGCGCAAGGGCGTGCCTCCGGTCCACGGCCGCGGCGACGTCCGTTGACCACCGCAGGGAGCTACACGCATTGCCCGAACTGCCTGGCGGAGTACGGAGCATGGTCCACGACGTGTCTCGGATGCGGGTCGGCGCTCGTTCCCGGTCCCTCTCCTGCCCAACAGGGGACCGAGGGGACCGAGTCCGGTCGCCTGGAAGTCGTCGAGCGTGGTGATGACCCGGCGGCGGGATCGCTCGGTCGATTCGCCCTCGAGAAGGAGCCGGTCGTGCTCACCTCGATGGTCGAGGAGGACGTCGATGCCTTCCTCGCCGCGCTCGACGAGGAGGAGATCGGCGCGCGGCGGGGGGAGGCGGCCGACGATGGCGGGGTGGAGATCGTCGTGCACGCGTCGAACCTGATCGACGCGCAGGCGGTCCTCGTCGAGTTCACGGGCGACGTCGGGCTCGTCGACGACATCGCCGTCGATCCCGACCGGGATGGACCCGCGAGCGACATGGCGGTCGTCACCTGGACGCGCTTGCAGGACGTCGGTGTCCAGGCGAACCGCCTCCGCGCGGGAGGCGTCGACGTCCGGATCGAGCTTCCCGGCGTTGAGGAACGAGCGTCCACGAAGGCCCAGGCGGCCATCCTGGTCCCCGTCGACGAGCTGCACCGGGCTCGAGAGATCCTGGGCATCGAGCTCTGAACGTGGGTGCGGCCAAACGAGCGGGGAACGCGGCGCGCGCGGACGCGTTGGCCGCCTTCGAGGCGGAAGGATGCTCCGCACCACGGTTCTGGGGGAACGGTCCGGAGGTCCGCTACCGATCGCACGACCACGCCTTCCACAAAGTGCTCTTCTGCCTCTCCGGATCGATCGTGTTCCATACCGACGACGGTGACATCGAGATGACGGCAGGCGATCGAGTGGATCTGGAGCCCGGCACGGCGCACAGCGCCACCCTCGGCCCACAGGGTTGCGAGTGCGTGGAGGCGTCTCGCTGACGTGGGTCAGGGGTCGTAGAACCCGCCGCTCGACTTCTTGCCGAGCTTGCCTTCGGCGACGAGGTGTCTGAGGAGCTTCGGGGCCTCGTACTTCGACTCCTCGGGGAAGGCCTCCCGGAGCACCTCACCGATCGCGAGCAGCGTGTCCAGCCCGATCAGGTCGGAGAGGGTGAGCGGACCCATCGGATGCGCGAGCCCGAGGCGCATGGCGGTGTCGATGTCCTCCCGTGTGGCGAACCCCGACTCGTACAGCCGGATCGCGTCGAACAGGTACGGGATCAGGAGCCGGTTCACGATGAATCCCGCCTGGTCGCCCGAGCGCACGCACGTCTTGCCGAGGACCTCGGTCCCGAACGCGCGAACGAACCCGTACGTCTCCTGGCTCGTGTCGTCGGAGGGCGTGAGCTCGAGCAGCGCCATCACCGGGGGCGGGTTGAAGAAGTGCATCCCGATCACCATCTCGGGACGCCCGCTCGCGGCGCCGAGCTCGCGGATGGGGATCGAGGAGGTGTTGGAGGCCAGCACGACCTCCGGGCGGGTGACCCTCCCGAGACGGGCGAAGATGCCGGCCTTCGCGTCCCGGTCCTCCGTGGCGGCCTCGATCACGAGGTCGACGTCGGCGAGTGCCTCGAGTTCGGTGGCGGCCTCGATCCGGCCGAGCGCCCCCTCGGCCGCGGCCGCGTCGAGCTTGCCGCGCTCAACGGCCTTCGCGACCGACCGCTCAACGCGGCCGCGGCCGGCGGCCACGAGCTCTTCCGACGCCTCGACGAAGGTGACGCGGAGACCGGCGCGCGTGCACACCTCGACGATGCCCGAGCCCATGAGCCCGCCACCGACCACTCCCACGTGTCGGACGTCGAGAGGTCGCATGCACCTCAGGATAGGAGACGCTCGGAGACCCGACGCGACGCGGGAACGCAGGCGCCCTAACCGCAGGCCTGGACCAGCATCGGGTACGGGTTGATCGCGTCCTCGATCACGGAGTACCCGTAGTAGCTCGTGGGCCACGAGCCCGGCATCGAGTTCGGATGGAACTCGAAATGAAGGTGGGGCGCGCCGCTGTTTCCGGAGCTCCCGACGTACCCGATCACCTCGCCGGCCGAGACGGTGCTGTTGGAATTCTCTGAGTACGCTGAGAGGTGCGCGTTGTATACCCTGCCCTGCGCACCCACCACGAACACCACGTAGCCGCCGAGGGAATTCGAGCTCGTGTAGGCCTGCCCGCCGAACGGTGCGTAGACCGGGGTGCCCATCGGGGCGAACATATCGACCCCTTTGTGGAGACGATAACCGCCGGCGTAGCGGGGTGCCCCGAAGCCGTCGCCGTACCCGCGAGGCTGGCCGACGGGGCACTGCTGGAAGAGGTGCTCGAAAGGCACCAGGGGGCGTCCGTTCCACACCCCGCCGCCGTTCGCGTCCTGTTGCTTCTGCTCGGCCGCCTGCTGTTCGAGCCAGTCCCGATAATCGGCCTTCCTCTTCTTGAACGTCCGCTCCGCCGCGCCCTCCAGTCGCTCCTGCTCGTCGAGCAACCCCTGCTGGTGGTCGAAGAGCTCGGCCACCTCGCGCCGCTGCTCCCGTACCCTCTCGAGCTCACTGATCTCTCGGGCCTGCTGGTTCTCGAGGGTGGCCTCGGTCGCCGTCAGGATGTTCTTCTGGTTGGCGACCTGGACGGCGAGCCCCGCATCCGATCGCGCGAGGGCGCCGACGTATGCCAGCCGGTCCGTCAGGTCCGCCACGTTGTCGGCGTCCAGGATGAAGTCGATGTTCGACGCCGGTCCCGTCATGTAGGCGACCGCGGCTCGCTCGTTGAGTCGGGCGCGGATCTTCTCGTAGCGGGCACGCGCGCGATCCAGCGCCGCCTGGGTTCGCACCAGATCGGTCGTGACCTTCTCGAGTGCGATCTGCTGCTGCTCGATCCTCGACGCGGCGTCGTTCAGGCGAAGCTGGGTCCCGGCCAACTGGGCCCGGATGTCGCCGAGCGCGTCCTCGATCCGTTCGAGCCGCTCTCTCGCGCGCTGCACGTCCTCCTTGGAGGGTGGCGCGGCGCCGGCAACGGTCGCGGCCACCGATATCAAGACCAAGAGCGCCGACACAACGGCGGCACGCGTGGCTCCGGGGAAGTGTCGCTGGATGTCCGTCATCTATCGGCTCCGGCCCGAGGGAAGGTGGGCGGACCGGCTCGCACAGCCTGCCAACTCCGCGGTCCCCTTGCAACCATCCTCGACGAGGGAAGGACGCCTTGAGCACACACCCCCACGGGGCCCGAGGTCAGCGCAGGTATTCGATCAGCTGCAGGGGGTTGCCGTCGGGATCGTGGAAAGTGGCGAATCGAGCGAACCCCGGGACCTCCGACTCGTGCCCGTCGAAGTTCACTCCGCGTTGCTGCAGAGCCCATCTCGCCTCATCGAGGTGATCGACCCGGAAGACCACGGTCCCGCTGGGCGCGAGTGACGTCTCCTCGGTTCCGTGCAGAGCGAGACGGATGGGGCCGGCTTGGAACTCGGCCCATTCGTTCCCCGCCCGATGGGCCACCGGGAGACCGAGGACATCCCCGTAGAAGGTCACCGCCCGATCCATGTCCCGGGTCCAGTAGTAGACGTGGTCGATGCCCTCGAGAGGCCCCTCGGGCGGCATGTCAGCCGAGGATCCTGCGCTTCTGCGCTTGGAACTCCTCCTCCGTGAGGACCCCGCGAGCGCGCAGGTCCGCGAGCCTCTCGAGCTCCGAAGCTGCCGAGTGGGACGACCTCCCGGCGCTCCCCGTCATCATCCGCTGCTGATTCAGCTCGCCCTGGTGGTAGATCGTCTTCTGGACCTCCTCGGGTTTCCGGATGTGATCGAACACCTGTCGGCCGGCCTCCGACGCCGACTGGACCACAAGGGTGCCGGCCCCGATGATCCGATCGATGATCCCCTGCTCGAAGCGAACGTCGTTGATCGCCTCGAGGGGGACCTCCATCGAGTACTTCGCGATGAAGCCGCGCCGATGGATGATGCGGTCGCTCGTCACGACGAAGTGCGAGGTGAGCCAATCCACCAGCTTGCGCACCGGATAGGCGAGGAGGAAGAGGCCCCCCGCCACGCCCACCACGGTGTCCAGGATCGGTTCCGTGAAGGTGTCGTAAAGGACGAGCATGACGGCGAGGGTCGCCACGGTCACGATCGCAGGCATGATCAGAGCGATCCAGTGAGGCCGGAGGTCGAAGATCAGCTCCTCGCCTTCCACGAGCAACCGCGTCGGGAATGCCACGGGCGGAACCTAGCGCGACCGGTCCGGCCCCCGCAAGCGGAAGGGTCGGTTCCCGCACCACGTTGTCAGCTCTGATCGACGTTGAGGTGCTGGATCTCACCGAACGCGACCCGGACGCGTCCCCCCGGTTCCTCCGTGTCGATCAGCAGCGCCCCTGTGTCGTCGACGTCGACGGCCACGCCCCGAACGGCGTTGCCGTCGACCGTCGTGCCCTCGATCGTTCTACCGAGCGTGTGAGAGATGGCATGCCATCGGCGCGGGATCTCTTCGAGTGAGCCCTCGACCAGTGACCGGAACCGCTCGAGGAAGCCGGTCAGGAGC
>JBKKAE010000076.1:0-3709 GCA_046714835.1 Actinomycetota bacterium
GCGGCGAGGTCGGAGTTCGGGAAGATGTCGGAGAATCCGAGGAAGAGCGGTTCGAGGGTCGCGCCGACCTCGTTGGCTCCCGAGACACCCGGGTTCAGGACCAGCACGAGCACGCCGGTGATGACCAGCGTGGTCATCCCCCAGATCGTGGCCTTGGGGATGTCTCGTGCCGGGTCCATCGATTCCTCCGCGGCCAGCGGGAGCTCTTCGATCGCGAGATAGAACCAGATCGCGAACGGCAGCGCTTTGAAGATCCCCGAGATCCCGAACGGCAGGAACGGTCCGCCGCCGTTCGCGAGCGAATCGCCGCCACCCTGAGGGATGTTGAAGAGAAGGTTCGCGTCGAACTTCGGGATGGCGGTGACGAAGAAGAAGCCGAGGATCAGGAGCGCGAGGATGTTGATGATGATCGTGAAGCGCATCGTGGCTTCGATGCCCACGATGTTCAGGCCCACGAAGATGAGGTAGAACACGGCCCACCAGAACGGCGGGGTGTTCCAGACGGGCGTGGTGGTGAGGTCGAAGAGCTCGGTCATGATCACGCCCATGTAGGCACCGATGGAAACCACGACCACGGCCGGCGTGATGACGTACTCCATGTTCTCCGCGAGGCCGGTGATGAAGCCTCCCCACGGGCCCATCGCCGATCGGGCGAACGAATACGCGCCCCCCGTGTGTGGCAGAGCGGGGGACATCTCTGCGATCGAGTAGCAGAGGCCGTAGTACATGACCGTGATCACTACGGTCGCGACGAGCAGGCCTCCGAAGCCACCCACGCCGAGGCCGAAGTTCCAGCCGAAGAAGTCACCCGAGATCACGGCCGCCACACCGAGCGACCAGAGTGCGAACACCCCGGCGTGACGCTTCAGCCCCCGTTGGTCGAAGTAGTCCTGGCCGACCTCTCGGTAGCTGACCGAGCCGACCTTGCGTCGTTCAGACACTGGTCACGCCCCTCCTCCCGCCCGCGGACGCGGGCCCACTGACGATATTGAGCCCCAGTGGGCTCGCCGCTGTCAATCTGAAGTGTTGTGCGGGAAGGACCCCTCACGCGCGCCGGATGTGGCCGGCGACGATGAGCGCGCCGACCATCCAGACGGCGATCGCCGTTGTGAGTCCCCACTCGTCTGCGGCGATAGAGAAGATCGTGCCCATGACGAGGGAAGCGCCGAGCATCATCGGTGAGAAGCGAAGCCCGAGCCAGCGCGCGAGCCCGACGGTCAGGACGAGACCGGCCAACGGTGTCAGCGTGATCGGTCCGCCGCCGCCGCTCCAGGAGTGCCCCGTGGCGACGAGATCGACCATGCCTCGATCGTATCGCCGAGGGACCCCTGGACCTCAGTCCTCGGGAGTCACATACGCGGCCGTGATCCCTCCGTCGACGATCAGCGACGTCCCCGTCATGTAGCTGGAGTCATCGCTCGCGAGGAACAGGGCTGCCTTGACCAGCTCCTCGGCCTGTCCGAGCCTGCCCATCGGGATGTGGACGAAGCGACGCTGGCGCCGGTCAGGATCGGACAGCAGCTCGGCCAACATGGGTGTATCGATCGGACCAGGGCACAGGGCGTTGCACCGCACGCCCTTCCGCGCGTACTCGACGGCGATCTCGCGAGTCATCGCGAGGACCGCCCCCTTCGAGGCGGTATAGGCGGTCTGCGAGGTGGCGGCACCCATCCAGGCGACGAACGAGGCCACGTTGATGACCGAGCCTCCTCCCGACTCGATCATCGCGGGGATCCCGTACTTGCAGCCGTGCGCCACGCCCTTCACGTTGATCGCGAGCGTCCTGTCCCAGATCGACTCGTCGGTGGCGTGGACCGACCCGTCGTCGTCGAGCATCACACCGGCGTTGTTGTAGAGGACCGTGAGGCCGCCGTAGGTATCGATCGCCGTCTCGACCATGGATCTCGCTTCACTCTCGAGGGATACGTCGGCGTGCACGTAGGTCGCCTCGCCTCCACCGTCGCGGATCTCCTCGGCCACCTGTTCGCCGGCGTTGTCGCTGACGTCGGTCAGCACGACCTTCGCCCCTTCCGCCGCGAACAGCTGCGAGGCGACCATCCCCATCCCGCTCGCGCCCCCGGTGATCAACGCCACCTTGTTGTCGAGCCGCCCCATACCGGCGCTCCTTCCTCAGTCCCTCATGCGGATGCGGGCGAGGATAGCCCGTTCAGTAGACTCGAACGCATGCCTGAACTGCCCGAAGAGATCAAGGCCCGCCCGAAGCGCAAGCCAGGACAGGAGCCCACCGCGTCGCTCACGCTGGAGGCCTACAGCCGACTGAAGACCGAGCTGGAAGAGCTCATGACCACCGGACGTGACCGGATGGCCGAGCGCCTCAAGGTCGCTCGCGAACACGGCGACATCCGCGAGAACGCCGAGTACGACGCGGCGAAGGATGCGCAGGGATTGATGGAGTCCCAGATCCGCCGCTTGAAGGAAGCACTGCGAGATCCGGAGATCATCGAGGCTCCGATCGCCGCCGACAGGATCGTCCCGCACATGCTCGTGACGGTTCGTGCGCTGGATGACGACGACGAGGAGACCTACCTCCTGGCAGAGCATGGCGAGGAGAAGGCGCCCGGTGCTCGCACGGTCACGACGTCGTCCCCGCTGGGGCGGGCGTTGATGGGGGCGTCGAAGGACCAAGAGATCCTCGTGAAAGCCCCCGGTGGAAGCTTCAAGTACGTCGTGGTCGGGTTCGAACCGTTCATGGGTTGATGAGCGAGAGCTGATGGGTCGGCGCGCGGCCACAGGGCATCGGTCGAGACCGCACGTCGAGCGCGAGGCCCCGAAGGTCCGCGATCTCCCGAAACCTCGGAAGAACCGATCGGCCGCCGGTGGCGCGATCCAATGGATGTTCCAGTGGCCGTACCGCGCGATCCTCGCGTTCCTTATCTGGGCGAGGGTGCGACCCTGGCATCTCACGCTCCTGGCCCTCGTCCTGAACGTCGTGACGGGAGCGCTGATCATCGCCGGGGCGTGGTTCGCTGCGGGTTGGTGCCTGCTCGCGGCCGGACTGTGCGACGTCTTCGACGGGTCCGTCGCGCGGCATCACGGACAGCAGAAGCGGTCGGGCGCCTTCATGGACTCGGTGCTCGATCGTGTCTCGGACGCGATCTTGTTCTCCTGCTTGTTCTGGGCGCTCGCCGACGACGGGAGGCGGCTCGACGCGGCGCTCGCTCTCTTCACGCTCGTGGTGAGCTTGTCGGTGAGTCACATCCGAGCGGAGGCCGAGGCCGTCGGCGTGCAGCTCACCGAGGGGTTCTTCCAACGACTCGAGAGGTTCCTGGCCCTGATGATCGGGCTCCTCGTCCCCGGCGCGATGACTCCGGTCTTGCTGATCCTCGCGACGCTCGGAGCCGTGACGGCGCTGCAGCGTGGCTGGTCCGCGCTGGTGCGGGCGTAGCCGGTGAACTTCGTCCGCGTCGGGTCGATCGCGGAGATCCCCGAGGGAGAGGTTCGTGCGTTCGACCTGCCGACGGGCCGTGTGGCGGTCGTGCACGTGGAAGCTCGGCTTTTCGCATTCGCGGACGAGTGCACGCACGCCGGCTGCGCGCTCTCCGAAGGGGAGGTCGACGACCGGGGGACCACGATCGAGTGTCCGTGTCACGGCAGCGTCTTCGACATCGAGACGGGTGAGCCGCTGGAAGGACCCGCCCGCGATCCCGTCGCGGGGCCCACCCCCCCCCCCGCGGGGGGGCGGCGGGGG
>JBKKAE010000077.1:0-12784 GCA_046714835.1 Actinomycetota bacterium
GACTTCGGGACAGGGTTCTCCTCGCTCTCCTACCTGAAGAGGCTGCCGATCGAGGAACTCAAGATCGACCGCTCGTTCGTGTCGCACATGCTCGTCCGGGCCGACGACTTCACGATCGTCCGCGCCACCGTCGAGCTGGGTCGCAACCTCGGGCTCCGTGTCGTCGCGGAGGGCGTGCAGGACCGGGAGACGTTCGACCGGCTCGGCGACTTCGGATGCGACGAGGCGCAGGGTTTCTACATCGCGAAGCCCCTCGAGCCCGAGGCGTTCTGGCAGTGGTTGTCCGCGCGCGAGGCCGAGTTCCACGTCGAGGACGAGTCTGCGGCATCGGATGAGCCCCCGGCTGGCGGTCAGGCCCCCAAGAAGCGCACCGGCGGAAGGCTCCGCGCCGTCTAGGATTGCTTCTTCGAGACCCTGTCGCGACCGCGACGGGGCTGTTCGCGTTGCCGCGTTCGGGATCCGGGGAGGTGGGATGTCGCTCAGGGAGGTGCTCCAGGCACTCGTGACGTCGGAGCCGTTCGGGCGGCTCCTCCTCGAACGTGCCCGCCCGATCGTGGCGAGGGCCGACGCGGGACAGGACTTCCTCCTGGCGGGACTGGCGGTTGCGCTGGACGCCCCGCTGATGGTGGTCACCCCCGGTCCTCGGGAGGCGGAGGAGCTCGCCTCGGAGATCGGGGCCTACCTCGGACCGGAGGCCGTCGCGCTCCTGCCGGCCTGGGACGCGCTTCCCTACGAGGGGATGGACCCCGCACCCGAGGTGGCGGCCCGACGGGCCGACGCCCTCGGGCGCCTCCGCGCCGTCGAGGGCCCGTTCGTCCTCGTCGCCCCGTATCTCGCGGCGATGCAGCTGGTGCCGCCAACCCTCGGAACGGTGCCTCCGCTGCAGCTGGCGGCGGGCGTGGAGCTGGCGCCGGACATGCTCGCGGAGCGGCTCTCCGATCTCGGTTACGTCCGGGTCGACGTGGTCGAGCACCGAGGTGAGTTCGCCGTTCGGGGAGGTGTCGTCGACGTGTTCCCGGGCATCGCTCGTCGCCCGGCGCGCCTCGAGTACTGGGGCGATGAGATCGAGCGGCTCCGCGAGTTCTCACCCTCGACGCAGCTCTCGACGAAAGAGATGGGCGCGATCGAGGTCTCGCCGGTGCGAGAGCTCCTGCCCGACGACGAGCTCCGGTCGATCGCGGCACGCCGTGCCCCCGAGATGCCCGATCGGTTCCGCGACGGGCTCCAGCGGCTGGCCGACGGGCTGCGCTTCGAGGGCGCCGACACGCTGGCGCCGTTCCTCTTCGACCACATGTCGACGCCCGGGGAGCTCCTGCCGGACGGCTCCTGGGTCGTGCTGACCCAGTCCCAGCGCACGCTCCAGCGAGCCGTGCAGACGCACGTGGAAGCGGAGGCGCTCGCCGCGGCGATCGACTGGCCGGGTCCGACGATGCTCTCGCCGCTCGAGGCCGCGATCGAGGGCCATGTGCAGCTCCGACTGACCGAGTTCACCGAGGGGATCGATCTCGCGATCTCGGGCTGGGGGACCGCCGAGGGGAATCCCGGCGAGCTCGCGAACCGTCTCGAGCGGATAGCCGCCGGCGGCACGAGGGTCGTGCTGGTCGGCCGCGGCCACGGCTCGCTGCAGCGAGCCGCCGAGGTCGTCGGCGATCTTCCGGCCGAGCGGATCGAAGCGCCGCTCGCGTCCGGCTTCCTCTTCGAGCCGGGTCGTCTCGCCGTCGTCACTGAGGAGGACCTCTTCGGCTCCCGGCGCCACACGCGGAGCGCGCCGCGGTTCGCCAGCCGAGCCACCGCGTCGGTCGCGGACGAGTTGGAGCCCGGCGACTTCGCGGTCCACAGGATCCACGGGGTCGGCCGATACGGCGGGGTCGTCCACCGTGAGCTTGCGGGAGCGGAGCGCGACTACCTGATCCTGGAGTACGCCAGCAACGACAAGCTGTACGTCCCGTCGGAGCAGGTCGGCATGGTGGCGAAGTACCTGGGCGGGGATGCCCCACGGCTCCACCGCCTCGGCGGGTCGGACTGGGCGCGAGCGACGGCGAAGGTGAAGCGCGCCGTCAAGGACATGGCCGGGGAGCTGGTCCGCCTCTACAGCGCGCGGATGGCCGTCCCGGGACACGCGTTCGGCCCGGACACGCCGTGGCAGCTCGAACTGGAGGACGCGTTCCCGTACGAGGAGACGCGCGACCAGGTGGCCGCGATCGACGAGGTCAAGGCGGATATGCAGCAGCCGATCCCGATGGACCGGCTGGTCTGCGGCGACGTCGGGTTCGGGAAGACAGAGATCGCCGTCCGCGCGGCCTTCAAGGCCGTGATGGACGGCAAGCAGGTCGCGGTCCTGGTGCCGACGACGTTGCTCGCGGAACAGCACTTCGTGACGTTCGGTGAACGGTTCGCGCCCTATCCGGTGAAGGTGGCGATGCTCTCCCGATTCCTTTCGCCGGCGGAGCAGAAGGACGTCGTCGCGGACGTGGCGGCCGGTCGCGTGGACGTGGTGATCGGCACGCACCGGCTGCTGGGCGCCGACGTCTCGTTCCGGGACCTCGGCCTGCTGGTCGTCGACGAGGAGCAGCGGTTCGGCGTCGCGCACAAGGAACGCCTGAAGCGTTTCCGCGCGCACGTCGACGTCCTCACGATGACGGCGACGCCGATCCCCCGGACCCTCGAGATGGCGCTCACCGGGATCCGCCAGATGTCCACGGTTGACACGCCGCCGGAGGACCGGCAACCCGTGCTCACCTATGTGGGCGGCTACGACGAGGGGCTCGCGCTCGGGGCCGTCCGTCGAGAGCTCCTGCGCGAAGGTCAGGTGTTCTGGGTCCACAACCGCGTCGCGACGATCGATCGGCAGGTCGCCTGGTTGCAACAGCAACTGCCCGAGGCTCGGATCGTGATGGCACACGGGCAGATGGACGAGGACACGCTGGAACGACAGATGGTCCGATTCTGGGATCGCGACGCCGACGTCCTCGTGTGCACGACGATCATCGAGTCCGGACTCGACGTGCCGAACGCGAACACGCTGATCGTCGATCGCGCCGACAAGCTCGGGCTCGCGCAGCTGTACCAACTGCGCGGACGTGTCGGGAGGAGCGGCGAGCGGGCGTTCGCGTACTTCTTCTTCCCACCCGTCCGAGAACTCACCGAGGAGGCGCACGAGCGCCTGGCGACGATCTCGCGCCACCAGGCGCTCGGGTCCGGGTTCCGGATCGCGCTCCGGGACCTCGAGATCCGGGGCGCCGGCAACCTCCTCGGCGCCGAACAGCACGGGCACATCGCTGCGGTCGGCTTCGATGCGTACTGCCGGATCCTCCAGCAGTCGGTCGCGGAGCTGCAGGGGGAGCCCATCGCGGAAGAGAAGGAGCTGCGGATCGACCTGCCGGTGCGGGCGTTCGTGCCCCCGGGCTGGGTGGCGCAGGAATCCCTCCGGCTCGAGCTGTACCGCCGCATCTCGCTCGCCGGGGATCACGACGCGCTGGGGCGGATCCGCGAGGAGACCATCGATCGCTACGGAGCCCTTCCCACGGAGGTGGAGACCCTGTTCGCGGTGGCGTCCCTCCGGGTCACCAGCCGGTTGCTCGGGGTCGAGGAGGTGTCCACCTATCGCGAGCAGGTACGCATCCGTCCGGTGGAGCTCCCGGAGGCATCGCGGCTCGACCTCGCGGAGCGGGTGCCGGGTGCGGCCTTCCACGAGGCGAAGCGAACGCTCAACCTGGCGCCGGACCGGATCGCGAGCACCGAGCTCCCCACATGGGTGGAGGCCCGGTTGCGAGAGGCGATCGGCGACGCCGTCTCCATCGCTCACGAGGCTCGCCGGTAGAGTTGTCCCTCTGATGTCTGTTCCCCGTTCCGCTCGCGTGCTCGTGGTCGTCTTGGCGTTGGGAGCCTGCGGCCTGAGCAAGCCCCAGGTCGCACGTGTGGGCGATCAGGACATCCAGGATGCGGATCTTCGAGAGGCCGTCGGCCTCCAGGAGGCGCTTGCGGACCTGCAGGGGACCGTGTGCGGAGGCGAGGCCGCCGCGGGCGGAGAGGGCCAGGGCGCCGCGTGCAACCGGATCGCGCTCTCCGGCGAGCTGCTGTGGCTGGCGGTCGCCGGGTACGCGGACACCAACGACATCACCGCCGCCGACGACGAGGTCGAGGGGGCCATTTCCCAGCTCGAGGGGCAGTTCGGCCCCGACGTGCTGGAACAGGCGCTCGACGCGCACGAGGTGACGCGCGAGGACCTCTTCGAGCTCGGTCGGAGGATCCTGACGATCCGTGCCGTGCGGGCGGCGATCGCCGAAGAACGAGTCGGGGCCGAAGAGCTCCGCTCGCAATACGAGCAGCGCACGCTCGAGTTCACGACCGTGGACGCGAACCACATCCTCGTCGAGACCGAGGCGGAGGCGCAGAGCGTCTTCCGACGTGTGCAAGACGCCACGGAGGCCCAGTTCAAGGCGCTCGCCCGCAAGGTCTCGACCGAGCCCGGTGCGGAGGACAGCGGGGGGAGTCTCGGGAGTGCTCCCGCGACCCAGTACGTGCCCGAGTTCGCCGGCGCCACCGTCGCCCTCGAACCGGGGGAGGTCTCGCGGCCGGTGCAGACGCAATTCGGCTGGCACGTGATCTACCTGGTCGACAAACAGGTCACGCCGTACTCCGAAGCGAAGGAGGGGCTGCTCGAACCGCTCGCCGATCGCGAGTTCCAGGGATGGCTGACGGATCGAGCCGAGGAGCTGGGCGTCGAGGTGAACCCGAAGTACGGGCGCTTCGAGCCGGACACGTTCTCGCTGACCGCCGTCCGGAGCACCGACCCGGAAGGTGAACCCGCCTCGCCCTCGCCGTGAGCGGCGATCGACCGGAACCGACGTCGCACGTCCCGGCCGGTCCCGTTCCCTCGTCCGAGGAGGGTCGCCGTGTGCTCGACCTCGTGAAGGTGATGGCGCGACTGCGCGGGCCGGGCGGGTGTCCCTGGGATCGGGAGCAGACGCACGAGACCCTCGCGAGGCACCTGCTCGAGGAAACGCACGAGCTGATCGAGGCGATCGACGTGGGTGACTCCGAGGCCATCCGGGACGAGCTCGGCGATCTCTTGTTGCAGGTCGTGTTCCACGCCGAGATCGCCTCGGACGAGGGGCGCTGGGACGTCGACGACGTCGCGAGGCGGCTCATCGAAAAGCTCGTCCATCGCCACCCTCACGTCTTCGGCGAGGTCGAGGTTTCCGGCCCCGAAGAGGTCCTGACGAACTGGGAGAAGCTCAAGGCGGAGGAAGGGACGGGTCCACGGCCGGGCGTGGAGGAAGAGATCCCGGCCACGCTTCCCGCCCTGGCCAGGGCGGCCAAAGTGCAGCGCCGAGCGGCCGGGTGGGGGGTCGAGTGGGGGAGCCCTGAGGCTGCGGTGGCGGCGCTCCGCGAAGAGGTCGCCGAGATCTCGGGAGCATCGGACGATGCAGAGCGAGAGATCGGCGAGGTCTTGTTCGCCGCGGTCGCGGCTGCCCGGACGCTGGGCGTCGACGCCGAGAGCGCACTTCGGCGAACCACCCGCGGCTTCGCCGAGCGTTACGAGCGCTACCGGGCGCTTGCCGAGGAACGCGGTCTCGACCTGGAGCTCGTCTCCGACGACGAGGTTCGCAACCTGTTCCGCGAAGCCCGAGACCCGTAGCCGGTCAGGCGCGGGTGAACACGGCGACCTGCCACACGCGGCGATGCGTCGCGTGTGTCTTCCGGAAGCCCGCGTCCGCGATCCGTCGATCCACCGCATCGAGGTCGTGGACGAAGGCGCGGAACCCTCGGAACTTCCGCTCTCGAAGTCGGAACCACCTGTTCGAGATACCGACGGCTACTCGATTGAAGCGTCCGATGAGCCCCGAGTGGATCGGGGCCGTATACGCGAAGACGTCGCCCGCCGCGCCCAGCGAGTTCTCTAGCAGCTGATCCACGCTCGGGTAGCAGCACAGCACTCGATTCAACGCGATCACGTCGTGTCGCAGCAGCGGCTCGACGGCGCCGTTGCCCACCGAGAAGGTCGCTCGGTCCGCCAATCCGCGCTCTGCGGCGAGCGATCGAGCCTCCTCGATGGCTCCTTCTCCCAGGTCGATGCCGTCGGCGCTCGCAGCGCCCCCCGCGAGCGTCGCGAGCGCCAGGTCACCGACGCCGCAGCCGAGATCGAGCACCGTCCTTCCTTCGAGTCCCTCATCCTCCAGGGCGGCGAGCAGCGATCGCGTGATGTCGGCAGCCGTGCCCCGCTTGCGGGCCCGCGCGGCGTTCTGAGACGCCCACTCGTCGAAGCAACATGCCGGCGGTCGTTCACCCGGATCCACGAGGGCAGTGTGCGTCGCCGTGCTCCCATCCGCAACCGGTATCGTCGGCCGACGTGAGCGAGGACCGCGACCGGATCGAGGCATACCTCCGGTGGCGGGAGGATGCCACCAGCACCCGCATCGAGCGTTCGGGGTTCGGCACCGCCCTGTTCAACGACGACTTCCCCTCCTACATCGACGGCAACCTCCTCCGCGCCGATCGGCCGGCCGACGCGACCGCGGGGCAGCTGATCACCGAAACGGACCGGTTGTACGACACCTTCGCGCACCGCGCGATCGTCGTGCCCGACGAGGCGGTGGGATCGAGACTGGCGGCGACGTTCGGTGGGGATGGGTGGGAGGTCGACCGGCTCGTGTACATGGTGCAGCGGCGAGACGCCGACCGGGAGTCGGAAGTGACGGTCGAGGAGTGCACCTTGGACGAGGTGTACCCGTTGCTGCTCGAGACCAACGTCCACAGCCATGGCGGCATGACACGATCGGCCGCAGAGGCCAACGCCGCCGTCCGGCGTGCCTTCGTCGATCTGACGGGCGCTCGATTCTTCGTCGCTCGCGTCGACGGGGCCCTCGCCGGCTTCTGCGAGCTGTACGTGCACGACGGCGTCGCCGAGATCGACGACGTGCACACGCTCGAGCGAGTCCGCCGGCGCGGGATCGCCGGGGCGTTGTCGCTGACGCGGCCCGGCACGGCCGAGACGCAGGAGCAGACCTCGTCTTCCTCATCGCGGACGATGCCGACTGGCCGAAGGAGCTCTACGCGAAGCTCGGGTTCGACCCGGTGGGTAGGTTCTGGCAGTTCACGAAGCCGCCCCCAGGGGGAGTCTCTTCGCTAGCTGCTCGAAATCCCGGGCGGCGGCTCAGCGTCGACTACGATTCGGAGCCCGATGTCACTGATCGAGTCCGTTCGCGCGCGTGAGATCCTCGACTCCCGTGGGGATCCCACGATCGAGGTGGACGTGTGGCTGGACGACGGCGCATCCGGCCGTGCGTCGATCCCGTCGGGAGCCTCGACCGGAGCGCACGAGGCGCTCGAGCTTCGCGATGGAGAACCGAGCCGATTCGGCGGCAAGGGCGTGCTGAAGGCCGTCGCGAACGTCCACGATGCGATCGCGCCGGCCCTCGCGGGCATGGACGCGTACGAGCAGCGGTCGGTCGACCGTGCGCTGTTGGATCTCGACGGCTCCGACGACAAGTCGAACCTCGGCGCGAACGCGGTCCTCGGCGCCTCCCTCGCCTCCGCGAAGGCAGCCGCCGACTCGCAAGGGCTGCCGCTCTGGCGCTCTCTCGGCGGGCCGAACGCGCACGTCCTGCCCACTCCGATGTTGAACGTGATCAACGGCGGCGCGCACGCGGACAACGAGCTCGAGCTGCAGGAGTTCATGGTGATGCCGGTCGGCGCCTCGTCGTTCTCCGAGGCGCTCCGATGGGGGGCCGAGTGCTTCCACGCATTGCAGAGGATCCTCCACGACAAGGGCCTGTCGACGGCGGTCGGCGACGAGGGCGGATTCGCACCTCAGATCGCGACCGGCGCGGAGGCGCTCGAGCTGCTCTTGCAGGCGATCGAGTCGGCCGGCTTCGAGCCCGGCGGCGAGGTCGCCCTGGCGATGGATCCCGCGACCTCCGAGCTGGCGACCGGCGACGATCGCTACCACCTGGAGGGCGCAGACCGGACCGCGGACGACATGATCGCCTTCTGGTCCGGACTCCTCGATCGCTTCCCCATCGTCTCGATCGAGGATCCGCTGGGAGAGGACGACTGGGAGGGATGGGCCAAGCTCGTCGAGACCGCCGGCAACCGCACCCAGATCGTCGGAGACGACCTTTTCGTGACGAACGTGGAGCGGCTCGAGCGTGGCATCCGCGAGCGCGGCGCCAACGCGATCCTGGTCAAGGTGAATCAGATCGGCACGCTCACGGAGACCTTGGACGCGATCGCGTTGGCGCAGCGGAGCCGCTTCGGCGTGGTCGTGTCCCATCGCAGCGGTGAGACCGAGGACACGACGATCGCCGATCTCGCGGTCGCGACGAACGCCGGGCAGATCAAGGCGGGTGCTCCCTCGCGAGGCGAACGCACGGCGAAGTTCAACCAGCTCCTGCGGATCGAAGAGCATCTCGGCGATGACGCCCGTTACGCGGGCGCCGAACTGCTCGGTGGAGGCGGCGGATAACACGTGCGCATGACGGCCCCTTCCCCAGCCGTCTCTGCCGGCGCCATCCGGGCACGAGACGCCTCGCCGCGCCGGCGCCGTCGCGTGCGCCTGACGGCGCGCGCGACCGTCCTGCTGACGCTGGTCATCGGTGTGCTCGCCCTTTCGGTCGCGCCCGCCCAGATGTACTTCGAGCAGAAGGCGGAGCTCGCTCGGTTCGAGATGCAGGCCGCGGCGCTGGAGCAGAAGAACGACGCGCTCGCCGCTCGCGCCGAGCAGCTGCGCGACCGTGCGTTCCTCGAGCGGCTCGCGCGTCAGTGCCTGGGGATGGTGAAACGCGGCGAGATCGCGTTCGTGGTGGTTCCGAAAGAAGGCGTGCCGGCTCCTCCCCCGGAGTGTTGACGGGGCGTCTGATGAGTCTCGCGCGCTAGGCTGCGTCCCGCGGATCGAACCTGACCTCGCCTGCTTCGGCGATCATGCGGTAGCCGATGCGGCGGTACACGGCGTTCGATGTCGGGTTGTCGAGGTCGGCGTAGAGGAAGCAGAGGCTGCGACCGGTCCCGAGCAGCCAGCGACTCTGCTCCGCGACAAGGGTCGTCGCGTAGCCGCGTCCTCGCAGCTCGGGTGGTGTGTACACGGGGCCGATGCGCATACCGTTCGGCGTCGCCCCGCCGTAGCCGGAGATCGACACGGGTCGGCCGCCGTCTTCCCAGAACCACAGGCCCGCATCATCGGTGGCCGCGAGTCGCGACTCCACGAACCGGATCTGGCGCTCTGCCTCGTTGTCCTCGGGAAGCGCCTCCTCTGCGAAGGCGACGATCCACGGGATCACCTGATCCCGATCCCCGGGAGTCACCGGGCGCGCGTTCCCTGGGGCCGCCGGGAGGGGCAGGACCTCTCGCAGCTCGTAGACCCCGTGGCGAAGCACCATCGTGGCGTCCAGGGCGTTCTCCGCCGTCCATGCGCCGACGAACGCCTCGAGCTCGGGGATCGCGGCGATCACGCCGGGAAGCGCCTGCCTTTCCTGGAGCAGGCGGTCCACGAGCGCGTCGAGCGCCGCGTCGTCGGAGGGCTGCGCGAGCACCAGGTTGAACGGATGCGTCCGGAGCGCCACGCCGGTCACGTCGTCCTCCTCCGAAACTACCCACAGGTCGAACGCCTCGTAGAGATCCGGTCGCTGGATCAGCGTCGAGGAGATCCCGAGGAGCAGGTTGTGCCGGGCCTCGTCACGCACGAGATAGGGGGTCGCCGCCTCCTGGAAGGCCACGGGGTGATCGAAGCGCCGAACGAGCATGTGCCGACGGTAGCGCAGCGAGCCGGGGGGCGAGAGTCACGGGGAGTGACCTGCGGGTTCGCTCGCCGGAGTCCATTGACGGCCCGCTCCGCTTCGCGCACACTGGCGCCTGTCGCGCGGGTAGGCCGTGCCGGGATGAAGGGATAGCTCTCATCGCAGAGATCGAAGTCGGCGCGGTGATCGACGGCACCGTGGCCCGCATCACCCCGTACGGGGCGTTCCTCCAGCTCGAAGACGGACGGCTGGGCCTCGTCCACATCTCGGAGGTCGACCGCAACTACGTGAAGGACGTGCACGATCACCTCCGCGAGGGAGACGTCGTCCAGGCGAAGGTCGTTGCCATCAAGGAGGACGGCAAGATCGATCTCTCGATCAAGGCACTGCAGGACCCGGCGCCCCCACGGGCTCGGCGGGGGTCCGATCCCGAATTCGAGCAGATGCTGAAGAAGTTCATGCGACAGTCCGAGGAGCGGTTGGTCGACTACAAGCGCGCGGTCGAGCACAAGCGCAAGTAGTTCGTGAGCGACGAGCTCCGGGCAGCAGATCTCGAGGCGGTCCGACAGCAACTGGGCCGCGAGCCCACCACTCCGTTCTCGGTGGTCGCTCGCTGCACCGGCGGCCATCCGCTCGTGATCCGGAACCGGCCCCTGGACGCGGATAGCCGCCCGTTCCCCACCATCTACTGGCTGACATGTCCCGTCGCGGTGAAGGCCGTCTCCCGGCTGGAGTCCGAAGGGTGGATCGCACGTCTCGGCGACGATCCGGCGATCAGGGCAGGTCTGGACGAGGCCCATCGCCTCTACGCGGCCGAGCGCGGGGAGATGGTGCACGGCGCGGAGGAGTGGGGCGGAGTCGGCGGCACGCGTCGAGGCATCAAGTGCCTGCACGCCCATTACGCGTATCACCTCGCGGGCGGAGTCGATCCGGTGGGGCGGTGGACAGCCGAGCGGGCGGAGCCGATCCACGGGATCGAGCCGGCCGGCCGGGTGGCGGCGATCGACCAAGGCACGAACTCGACCCGACTTCTGGTGCTCGAACCCCGAGGTCCGGGCGAGGACCCGATGGAGATCACGCGAGACATGCGCATCACGCGTCTTGGAAGAGATGTGGATCGCACCGGCAGGCTCGCTCTCGAGTCGATCGACCGGACGCTGAGCGTCGTCGCCCGGTTCGTCCGCCGAGCTCACGCGCTGCATGCGGAGCGCATCCGCCTCGGGGCGACTAGCGCCGTTCGTGATGCCTCCAACAAGGAGGAGCTGTTCGGGCCTCTCCGAACACTGATCGACACCGACCCCGAGGTGATCGACGGGGAGCGAGAAGCCACGCTCTCGTTCCTCGGAGGGACGCGAGGACTCGAGCCCTCCGACGGACCGCTCCTCCTCGTCGACATCGGCGGCGGGTCCACGGAGTTCGTGTTCGGACGGGAGCCGGAGATCGTGGACCACGCGATCTCCACGCAGATGGGGAGCGTCCGCCTCACCGAGCGGGTCCGGCCTTCGGACCCACCGTCGGAAGACGATCTCCGGGCGTTCGAAGCACTGATCGAGCCGCATCTCGACGAGGTCGAGCGAACGGTGCCCGCTCGGGACGCGCGCACGCTCGTGGCCGTGGCGGGCACGGCCCCCACCCTCCAGGCCTGCGCGCTCGGGCTCGAGCGCTACGACCCGGGCCTGATCCACCGATCCACCCTCACGATCGCGGACGCCGAGCGGACCCTGCGGGAGCTGGCCGCGATGACCAACGCCCAGCGGGCCGCGATCCCCGTGATGCCCACGGGACGGGGCGACGTGATCATGGCCGGCGCGATCATCCTGGTGAACGCGATGCGGCGCTTCGGGTTCGAGCGGGCGCTCGTCAGCGAGACCGACATCCTGGACGGCTTGGCTCTGGAACTGCTGGACGTCCGGTAACCTCGACCGCCGATGTCCAAACGCAGCCGAGATCGCCAGCTCGCCAAGCTCGCCGCCCGGCGGCAGGCGGAGCGCGACGCGGCCATGCGCCGGCGGAACCTCATCGTCGGCGTCGTGGTGGGCGTGCTCGCGGTGGTCGTCGTTGTCGTGGGTCTCGGCATGCTGCTCGGCGATGACACCGACGCCGCGGCGCCGTCATCGACCCCATCGACCACCCCGTCGCCGAGTGCGTCGCCTTCCGCGGCACCCGGCACGAAGACCGGGACGCTCACACCCACCGCCGCCAACGACTCCGGTGAGGTGGCGTGCGGCGCGGAGGTGCCGGCCAAGGCCGGGAAGCCGAAGCCGCAGTTCGCGGGCCCCCCGCCGATGACGATCAAGCGGAACGCGACCTACACGGCCACGATGGTGACGTCGTGCGGCACGATCGTGATCGAGCTCGATGCGAAGCGCGCCCCGCAGACCGTGAACTCGTTCGTCTTCCTGGCGAACGAGGGTTACTTCGACGGCCAGTACTTCCATCGCCTGGATACATCGATCGACGTGATCCAGGGCGGGGATCCATCCGGGACCGGACAGGACGGTCCCGGCTACGTGATCCCCGACGAGCTCACGGGGCAGGAGTCCTACACACCGGGCACGCTCGCCATGGCCAACGCGGGCGCCAACACCGGCGGAAGCCAATTCTTCATCATCACCGGTCCGAGCGGCACCAATCTGGACGGGAACCCCAACTACACGATCTTCGGGAAGATCGTCGAGGGGCTTCGCGTCGCCCAGGAGATCCAGTCGCTGCCGATCCTGGACCCGAACGCGACGGATCTGTCCGGTCAGCGACCCGAGCTCGCCGTCTACATCGAGAAGGTGTCGATCGAGGAGACCGGCGGAGGCGCGTAGCGGCGTCGTTCAGTTCCCACCGGGCTCGGCGAGCCAGGTATCGATGCCCACGAGGATCTGAGACTTGAGATCGTCGTCGGCGAAGGAAGCCCGAACGCCGGTGCGAGCGATCTCCGCCAGCGAGTCGTCGTCGTAGTCCCACGTCTCCGCGGCCGCCCGGTAGACATCGGCGAGCCACGCTCCGAACATCGGCGGGTCGTCGGAGTTGAGGGTCACCGTGACGCCGGCGTCGCGGAG
>JBKKAE010000078.1:0-3977 GCA_046714835.1 Actinomycetota bacterium
GCGCGCCGGGTACCGCGAGGACGCGGCCGCCGCGGCGGCCGTCGCGCTCGCCTACGGCGTGGACCCGTCCGCCGTGGCGGCCGCGCTGGCAGGCTTCCGTCCCGCACCCCACCGTGGTGAGGTCGTCGCGGTCGTCGACGGGGTGCGCTTCGTCGACAACTCCAAGGCCACCAACGTGCACGCGGCGGCGGCCGCGATCGACGGCGCAGGCGACGCGGTCTTGATCGCGGGCGGTCGCGCCAAGGGCGTGGATCTGTCCCCTCTGAGGGCGCACGCCGGTCGTCTGCGAGCGGTGGTCGCGATCGGCGAATCGGCTCCCGACGTCGTGGACGTGTTCGAGGGATCGGTCCCGACGCATCTCGCCGGATCGATCGAGGAAGCTGTGCGGGAGGCGTTCGCCGCGGCTTCGCCCGGAGATACCGTGCTGCTGGCGCCGGCGTGTGCGAGCTGGGATCAGTTCTCGGGCTACACGGAGCGCGGGGATCGGTTCGCGGCCGCGGCACGGTCGTTGCGGGCGGGGGCCGGCGCCCGTGGCTGATCGCACGGTCACTCGTCGCCGTCCCAAGGCGGTCGTCGCCGGCGGATCCCATCTGCGTCTCGTCCGCACCGAGGATCTCATGCGTGCGGCGCCGACCCCCGCGGCCGTCACACGCCGGAACCTCTCGCTCCTGCTCGTGCCGACCGCACTCCTCACGGTGATCGGACTCGTGATGATCCTCTCGGCCGGCTCGATCTCCGCGGTCGAGGGGTACGGCACCAGCTTCTGGTACTTCAACCGGCAGACCCTGTACGCGGTCGCGGGCGTCGTCGGGCTCGTGGTGGCCGCGCGCGTGCCGTACGCCTTCTGGCGACGAGCCGCGATCCCGATGCTCCTGGCGGTGCTGCCGGTGATGCTGCTGACGCTCCACCCCGCGTTCGGGTCTTCCCTGTACGGCGCCGCCCGCTGGATCGATCTCGGCCCCATCACCCTCCAGCCGGCGGAGTTCGCGAAGTTCCTGACGGTCTGTGCGGCCGCCGCGATCTTGTCCCGGCCGTGGAAGCATCTCGACCGTCCCTGGGACGCCTTCCTGCCGCTCGGCCCTCTCGTGGCCGTGGTCGCCGGCATCGTGATGCTGCAGAGGGACCTGGGCACGACGCTCATCATCTGCGGGAGCGTCTTCCTGTTGCTCTTCGCCGCCGGTCTCCGCCTGCGCCACCTCGTGTGGACCGGACTCGCGGGCGCAGCGGTGATGTCGTTCTTCATCTTCGGCACGGCCTATCGGCGCACCCGATTCCTGGAGGCGTGGCTCAACTGGGAGCTGGATCCCAGCGGTGCGGGGTGGCAGCTGCGTCAGGGGCTGATCGCGCTCGGGTCCGGCGGCTGGCTCGGGATCGGCCTCGGCAACAGCCGTCAGAAGTGGGACTACCTCCCCAACGCGCACAGCGACTTCGTCTTCGCAGTCCTCGGGGAGGAGCTCGGCCTGATCGGCGCGCTGGCGGTCCTGACGCTGTTCGGGATGCTGCTCTTCGCCGGCATCCGCATCGCCGTGAACGCACCGGACACGTTCGGCCGGCTGCTTGCCGCGGGGATCACCGGCTGGATCGGGCTGCAGACCCTCGTGAACCTCGGGGCCGTCACCGGACTCCTGCCGATCACGGGCGTCCCGCTGCCGTTCCTGTCGTTCGGGGGAACCGCCCTCGTGGTCACGCTCGCCGGGGTGGGTGTTATGGCGAGCGTCGCCCTCGACGGCGTGCGATCCGCGGAGAGGAGGCACATCCGCGATCGGCGTCGCCAGGGCGGCGAAGGGAGCCGGCGGTGAGGATCGTGATCGCCGGCGGCGGCACGGCCGGGCACATCTCCCCTTCGATCGCGGTGGCCGACCGTCTGCGTGACGACGGAGCGACCGTCGGATTCATCGGCTCCCCGGCTGGACAGGAGGCCTCGATCGTGCCGGCCGCCGGCTACCGCTTCCATCCCGTCGCAGCGGCGCCGTTCCGCCGCGAGCTCTCCCTGCGGTCGGCGGCCGCCCCGTTCGTGGCGATGCGCTCTGTCGTGACCTCCCGGCCGATCGTGCGTGAGGCGGATGCGGTGCTGGGCGTGGGCGGATACGCGAGCATCGGGCCGGTTCTCGCGGCACGATCGCTCGGCGTACCCATCGTCCTGCACGAGCAGAACGCGATACCTGGACTCGCCAACCGTCTCCTCGCGAGGCTCGCGACGGCGATGGCGCTCACGTTCGAAGACTCGCGCGGCCGACTCCCTCGGTCCATCCGAACGGAAGTGACGGGACTCCCCCTCCGCCGCGAGATCCGTGAGGTGGCTCTGCGACGGGACGAGCTCGTCGAGGAGGCGCGACGCGAGTGGCGTCTCGAGCCCGGGCGGACGACGCTCCTCGTGACGGGGGGGAGTCAAGGTGCGCTGCACGTGAACCGGACGATCGCGGACGCGATCCCGCTCCTGGCCGGGCGATCCGACCTCCAACTCGTGGTGCTCACCGGGGCGGCGCACGAGCCGGTGGTCGCCTCGGCCGCGAGCCAGGAGATGGAGCTGATCGTGCGGACCGTGCCGTTCCTCGAACGGATGGAGCTCGCGCTCGCCGTGGCGGATCTCGCGGTCGCGCGGGCGGGGGCGAACACGATCCACGAGCTCGCGGCCTGCGCGATCCCCTCGATCCTGGTGCCCTACCCGCACGCGACCGACGATCATCAGGCGGCGAACGCGAGGGAGCTGGAGCGCGCCGGAGCCGCCGAGGTGTACCCGGATCGAGCGCTGACGCCGGAGGGACTCGCTCGACGGATCCTGTCGCTCGCCGGGGACGCGGAACGGCGGACCGTGATGGCGAAGGCGGGGGAGGGGTGGGCCAAGCCCGATGCCGACGAACGCGTGGCGGAGCTCGTGCGGGAGGTGGCGATCTCATGAACAGGACGCCGCTCTATCGTCCCCGGCCGGGCACGATCCCGACGCTCGGCGTGCCCTCTCTGAACGCCGTGCGAACCGTGCACCTGATCGGAGCCGGAGGGGCCGGCATGCGGAATCTCGCCAGGCTCTTCCTGGCCCGCGGCATCGCGGTCACGGGCTCGGACCTCAAGGACTCCGAGGGGCTGCGAGAGCTCGAAGCCGGGGGCGCCCGCATGCGCGTGGGTCACGACGCCGATGCGCTGGGAGACCCTGACGCCGTCGTGATCTCGAGCGCGATCGCCGAGGAGAACCCGGAGCTCGCCGCCGCTCGGGCTCGGGGCCTCACCGTGTGGGCGCGCCAGCAAGCGATCGCCGCCTTCGCGGCGGACCATCGATCCATCGCCGTGGCGGGCACGACCGGGAAAACGACGACCACGTCGATGATCGCGACCATCCTCGAACAGGCCGGACTCGACCCCACGTACCTGATCGGCGGCGACCTGAACGAGAGCGGCAGCGGCGCGCGGGCCGGGGAGAGCGACCTCTTCCTCTTCGAAGCCGACGAGAGTGACGGCTCCTTCCTCCTCACCGATCCTTCGATCGGCGTGGTGACCAACGTCGAGGTGGACCACGTCGACTTCTATCCGGGAGGGGCGGACGAGCTACGGTTGGCCTTCGCGGAGTTCTGCGCGCGCTCGGGCCGGGTGGTCGCCTGTATCGACGACGAAGGAGCCCGCGACGCACTGCGGATCGCGGGGGTCGAGCCGATCGGCTACGGGGTAGGCACGGACGCGCACGTTCGTCTCACGATCGAGACGCCGGGCCCGGGTGGCGCCCGCGGCACGGTCGACGTCGACGGGGCCCTCGTCCCGCTGGCGCTGCGGGTCGATGGCGCTCACAACCTGCTGGACGCGACTGCTGCGATCGCAGTGGGACGCGTCGTCGGCGTCCCCGCCGGGGCCGCCGCGCTGGCGCTGTCCATCTTCGGCGGGGTACGCCGTCGCTTCGAGCACCGAGGCAGCGTCCGAGGGGCGGAGTTCTACGACGACTACGCCCACGTCCCCACGGAGCTCGCCGTCACCCTCGAGGTGGCGCGGGC
>JBKKAE010000079.1:0-2619 GCA_046714835.1 Actinomycetota bacterium
GGCGGATGTCGAGCCCGACCTCCTGTAGGGCGACGCCGATCCTCCTGCGCACGGCGTCGGGATCGGCGGTCACGTCGACCCCGGCGAACGCGTGCGCTCCCGGAGGTGATCGTCATGAGCGTCGTCAGCATCCGGACGGTCGTCGACTTGCCGGCACCGTTGGGCCCGAGGAAGCCGAAGACCTCGCCGCTCTGGACATGCAGGTCGACGCCGCGCACGGCCTCGACCGCACCACCGCGGCCGCTGTAGTGCTTGACGAGTTGCTCAGCTTCCACCGCAAGAGTCATGGGCCGACACCTATCGTGCGGCGCGCCGACGGGGTATCCGAGCCGGCGACGAAGAGAGTTCATCTTCGGCCCTCTCGTCAGATACCGAGCAGTCGCCGAACGTTCTCCGCGGCACCCCCTGCCGGGCGAGTCCATCGCGGAGTGCGGCTCTAGCAGCCGAGGATGCCGGGCCACAGGTGGTTCACCTCGCGCTTGCACACCGGGATCTTCGTCCAGGCGTCGGACGCGAGATCGGTCGCCCGTTCCCCTTGGAACGCGCACGTGTCGTCGAGGGCGCGGAGACGGAGAGACCTCCCATCCATGTGCCACGTGTAGGTCCCTCGCACGCGGGAGCAGTTGGGGTCGTTGAAGAGGGCGAGCCGGTTCCCGTCGACCTCGAAGTGGCCCGTCGCGTGGAAGCCCGACATCTGGTGGTCCACGAAGTACGCGCCCTGGAAGAAGATCAGCGTCATGACGCCCGGGTCACGCGCATAGGGAAGGCAGCGCCGACAGGGGAACGGGAGCGCGTTGCTCGCCCCTCCCAGGTCCTCGAGCGTGAGGATCAGCATGTAGGTCCCGTCGATCTCGGTCGCGGCGGGGGCGGGTGCCGGCTCGGCATACGGATAGGGCCGCATGGTGATCGGAAGGTCGTCGAGCGACTCGGCGACCAGGACCGTCGCGCTCGCGCTGGGTTCGGGCGACTCGGACGCCGACGAGGTGGCGGGAGGCCTCCCGAGGTTCGAGACGACGACGATCACCGCGACGAGCAGCGACGCGGCGGCCACCGCGTACGGCGCGAGCCTGCGTGCCGACAACCGATCCCTCGTGGACACCCGCGGTCGATGATAGGCGCCGCCCGGCCCGTAGCATCTCGCGCGTGATGGCGGAGGCGCGACCGATCGAAGCCGTTGTGTTCGACATGGACGGCGTGCTGGTGGATTCCGAGCCGATCTGGCGCGCGGTCGAGCAAGAGGTGTTCGGCGGCGTGGGGATCGAGGTTACCGAGGAAGACCTGTTCGAGACGATGGGTGTGCGGGTCGGCGACGTCGTGGAGCGCTGGCACCGTCGTCACCCCTGGGACGAGCCCAGCCGTCAGGAGATCGCCGAGACGATCGTCGAGCGGGTCGCCGAAGCGATCGAGCAGGGCGATGCCTTGAACGAGGGTGCGGTGAGAGCGGTCGAGTACGTTCACGAGCTCGGCCTCCGGCTTGCCCTGGCCTCTTCGTCACCGATGCGGCTGATCCGCGCGGTGCTGTCGCTCGGTGGGCTCTCCGACCGGTTCGATGTCGTGCTGTCCGCGGAGGACGAGGAGCAGGGCAAGCCCGACCCCGCCGTGTACCTCTCCGCCGCCGGGGAGCTGAGGGTGCCCGCGGAGCGCTGTCTCGCGGTGGAGGACTCCGTGAACGGTGTCCGATCGGCGAAGGCCGCCGGGATGGTGTGCGTCGCGATCCCCGTTTCCGGCGTGACCGAAGGCTTCGAGGGAGCGGACCTGATGCTCGGCTCCATCGAGGAGTTCGACGACCGTATCTGGGGAAGCACCGGGACGGTCCCGGCGCCGGCTCCGTCGGACCGATGAGCGCTAGCTAGCATCGGGGTCATGCATCGAGGAGCGACATGACCGAGGTTCCCACCGTCACGCTCGCGAACGGGATCGACATGCCCGCCCTCGGTCTCGGGACGTCGCCGATGGGCGACGACGAGACCGAGGCGACCGTCATCGCCGCGATCGGCGCCGGCTACCGGCTGATCGACACCGCCGAGAACTACCGGAACGAGCGCGGTGTCGGTCGTGGGATCCGGGCGAGCGGCGTCGCCCGCGACGAGATCTTCGTCACGACCAAGTTCAACGAACGGTGGCACGGCGTCGAGGAGGCCCAGCAGGCGTTCGCGAACAGCGCCGAGCGCCTCGGCCTCGATCGCATCGACCTGCTGCTGATCCATTGGCCCAACCCGAGGAAGGATCGCTACGTGGACGCGTGGCGCGGGCTCGTGAAGCTGCTCGAGGACGGCCGGGTCCGCGCGATCGGGGTCTCCAACTTCAAGCCGGCGCACATCGACCGGCTGCTCGAGGAAACGGGCGTGCATCCCCACGTGAACCAGATCGAGCTAGACCCGAGGATCGCCAGGACCGAGGAGCGGCGCTACCACGCGGAGCACGGCATCGTGACCGAGAGCTGGTCGCCGATCGGCGCGGGCGGCGACCTCCTCGCCGACCCGACGATCGGCGACGTCGCACGAGCGCACGGCAAGACGCCGGCGCAGGTCGTTCTCCGGTTGCACGTGCATCTCGGGCTCGTCCCGATCCCCAAGTCCTCGAAGCCGAAGCGGCTCGCCGAGAACCTCGACGTGTTCG
>JBKKAE010000080.1:0-6142 GCA_046714835.1 Actinomycetota bacterium
ACCGACCATGGGGTATGCGTGCGGCGACCGGGTGGGCGGCCCCCGCCCGCGGGGCCGGGGCGATCCCGGCAATCCCCCGCCCGGTAGGGCCCAGGGCCTCGCCCAGCTCCTCGGCCGTGGCCAGGAGGGCTCGGCTGGTGACGTGGTCATCACCCGCGAGGCAGAGTACGGCTCCGGACGCGAGACCCGCGGTCGCCGTCAGTAGCATGACCGCCTCCCGAGCTCGCTCGGGAACGAAGGAGTACCAGAGCCCGGCACGTTCATCCGGCGGCCCCCAGGCCCAGGAGAACGTGACGACGGGCACTCCCGCCGCCGCGAGCAGCTCGACCGCACCGGCGGGCGGAGCGGTCCAGGGGGCGATGACCGCGGCGAGGACGCCTGGGTCCTCGCCCAACTCGCGGAGGGAGGCCATCACGTCGTCTCCGCCCACGCCGACGTCCAGTGGCTCGATCCGGACGTTCCCCGATCCGCGCGCCGCGAGCTCCAGCCCGGCGAGCGCCGGCGACGTCACCAGCTCGGCGTCGGCGGGCGACCCGTCCAGGAGGTAGGCGATCGTGTGGCCGTTCGCCTCCCGCGGCGCGGCGTCGTTCGTGCAGGCGGCAGTCACGATCAGAAGCACCATGGCGAGGCGGGCCCGCCGTCCTGGGGCAGCTACGCTAGAGCCGCCCGGCCGGGATGGCGGAACTGGTAGACGCGCGGGTCTCAAAAACCCGTGGGCTTCGGCCCGTGAGGGTTCGACCCCCTCTCCCGGCACCGTGCTGTCGAAGGGGCCGCGAGGAGCGGTGGCGGTCATCGCCCCGCGTTCACGACCGCCCGCGCGATCACCAGGTCCTCGAACGCCAGCCCCACGCTCTTGAAGAGCGTCACGTCCTCCGGCGAGCGTCGCACCGCTGTACCCCGAACCATCTCGGCGAGGTCGGCGACGATGTGCTCGGGCCCGATCACTCCTTCTTCGATCGGGAGCAACAGGTCGCCGGCCTCGGCGAGGGCGACCTGTCTGGTCTCGACGACGACCCTCGCGCGCCGCACCGTCTCCGTGTCGACCTCGCGGGTCTCGGGCCGGTACGAGCCCATCGCGTTCACGTGCGTTCCCGGCTGCAGGAGCGAACCGTCGAACAAGGGCTCCTCCGCCGCCGTGCACGTGCAGACGAGATCCGCCTCGCCGACGGCTTCCGGCTCCCCCCGCCGCGCCGTCAGCCCGCGGCCGAGCCCCTCCTCCACCAAGGCCTCGGCCCGTCCGGGGGATCGGGAGACCACGACGAGGTCCGCCACGTCGCGCACGGCGCACATCGCCTCGAGGTGCGACCTCGCCTGGACGCCCGCCCCGAAGATGACGAGGCGATGCGCGTCCTCCCGGCTGAGGAACCGGGTGGCGAGCCCGGAGACGGCAGCCGTCCGGAGCGCCGTCAGCGCCGAGCCGTCGAGCACGGCCTCCGGCGCCTGCGTCGCGACGTCGAACAGCACGTAGGTCGCGTGGATGAACGGGAGTCCCTTCTCCGGGTTGGCCGGGGTGAGTGAGACGAGCTTGACCCCGACGCCCGCATCGCCGAACGCCGGCATCAGCAGGAGCGTGCCGCCGGGCGTCTCGACGTGCGTCCGGAGCGGCCCGCTCTCCGGGTCAAGTGTCCGGAACGCCTCCTCCAGCGCATCCACCGCCGCCTCCATGGGCAGCCGGGCGCGGAGCTTCTCCGCGTCGATCACGCGGAGCTCAGAGCTCACCCAGGTACGCCTCGCGCATCAGGGGGTTCTGCAGCAGGTTCTCCGCCGTGTCCGAGAGCACGACCTGGCCGGTTTGGATCACGTAGCCCCGGTCCGCGATCGACAGGGCCATGTTCGCGTTCTGCTCCACGACGAAGACCGTCTTCCCGAGTTCCCGGATCTTCTTGATGATCTCGAAGACCTGCTCGACCAAGATCGGAGCGAGTCCCATCGAGGGTTCATCCATCAGCAGGATCTTCGGATCGGCCATCAGGGCCCGGCCCATCGCCACCATCTGCTGCTCTCCCCCGGACAGGGTGCCCGCCTTCTGTTTGAGCCGCTCGCGGATCCGCGGGAAGGTCTCGAACACGGTCCCCCTGATCTGCTCGACCGCCTTCCGATCCTTCCGCAGGTACGCACCCAGTTGAAGGTTCTCGTCCACGGTCATGTCCGGGAACAGGCGCCGGTTCTCCGGGACCATCGAGACACCGCGCTTCACGACCTCGGTCGTCGAGAGACCCGAGACGACCTCGCCGTCGAGGACCACCTCGCCTTCCGAGGGCGTCACGTAGCCGAGGATGGTCTTCAGTGTGGTCGTCTTCCCGCTCGCGTTGCCCCCGAGCAGGCAGACCATCTCGCCCGCGTAGATCTCCATGTCGACGTCGCGGAGCACCGCCACGAGGCCGTAGTGCGTGCTGACGTTCCGGAGCTCCAGGACGGGGGCGCGGCCGTTCTCGCTCATCCGGCCGCTTTCGTCCCGAGATATGCCTCGATCACGCGTTCGTCGTGAGCGACCTCGTCGTAGGTGCCCTCGGCGATCTTCTGTCCGTAGTCGCACGCGATTACCCGGTCGGACACGCCCTTGACGACCCGCATGTCGTGTTCGATCAGGATGACCGTCAGTCCGAGCTCGTCGCGCATCCGGACGATGTGATCTCGGAGCTCGAGGGTCTCCCTGGGGTTCATCCCGGCCGTCGGTTCGTCGAGGAGGAGTACCTTCGGGTCGGTCGCGAGGGCGCGAGCCATCTCGAGCCGACGGCGGTTGGCGTAGGAGAGCGAGAAGGCGGGCTGTTCCAGTCGGTAGCCGGACAGCCGTTTCCCGAAGAAGCTTAGGGCTTCCTTCGCCCGCTCCCGGATCCGCTCCTCTTCGACGCGGATCCCGGACGTGCGGAGGATCGATCCGAACACCCCGCCTTTGCTCCGGCAATGCTGTCCGACCATGGCGTTCTCGAGGATCGTCATGTTCGCGAACAGGCGGACGCTCTGGAACGTGCGCGCGATCCCGAGCTTCACCACCTGGTGCGGCCGAAGCCCAACGATGCTCACGTTCTCGTATCGGATGTCGCCCGCGTCCGGCTCGTAGATCCCGGTGATGACGTTGAACAGGGTGCTCTTCCCCGCGCCGTTCGGGCCGATCACCGAGACGATCTCGCCGGGCCGAACCTCCATGTCCAGGCCGGCCAGGGCGTAGAGCCCTCCGAAGTGCTTCTCGAGTCCGCGCACTTCCAGGACCGCATCGGTTCCCTTGATCGGCGCCGGATCGCTCACGTCGGCTCCCCGGTCGCGGTGGCGATCTCGGGCGGGGTCTCTCCCTCTTCCGCGGCTTTCGCCCATTCGTCCTGCGCTCGCTCCTCGTCCTGCAGCTCCCGGCTCCGGCGGACGTTGGGTACCAGGCCCTGCGGGCGTAGCACCATGATCGCGACGACGGCCGCTCCGTAGGCGAGGAAGCGGTACTCCTCGAACTCGCGCAGCAGACCCGGCAGCCCCACCAGCACGAGCGCCCCCACGATCACCCCGGGGATGCTCCCCATGCCGCCGAGGATCACCAGACCGAGCACCTGGATGGAGACCAGCACCTGGAAGCTGGCCGGGGTGAGCGACCTGATCTTCACGGCGAAGAGCGCACCGCCGAGCGAGCCGATCGCACCACCGATCGCGAAGGCGAGCAGCTTGAAGCGGGTCGTGCTGATCCCCATCGCGTCGGCGGTCTGCTCGTCCTCTCGCATCGCGGTCCACGCTCGACCGATCCGCGAGGCGGCGAGCCGCCACGACATGAACGCGGCCAGGCCGACGAACGCGAGCGCGAGGTAATAGAAGTGCTGTGGATCGCGGAAGCCGAAGCCGCCGATCGCCGCGTCCGTGATGCCGCGCATCCCGCTCGGCCCGCCGACCAGCGGCACGAGCCATGGGCTTCCGACGAGTACGGTGACCATCTCGCCGAGCCCAAGCGTCACGAGCGCGAGGTAGTCCCCCCGCAGGCGGAGCACCGGGGCACCGACCAACAGTCCCGCCGCGGCCGCGATCAGCATCACGATCGGGATGGCGACGTAGAAGTTGAGGCTCCAGGAGATCGCGGGCTCAGGTGGGATGCCGAAGGCATTGAGCGTCGCGCCCGTGAGCAGCGCGAGCGAGTACGCGCCGAGCGCGAAGAAGAAGACGTAGCCGAGGTCCAGCAGGCCCGCGTAGCCGACCACGATGTTGAGCCCGATGCCGAGGAGAGCGAACACCATCACCGTGCCCAGGACCTCCGAGATCACCGATCCGAGGAGCAGTGGGGCGGCGAGCAGCAGCCCAAGGGCGATCGCGCCGGCCAGGAGTCGGATCGGACTGATCGCCGGCCCGTCGGATCCACCGATCGTCGCGACGCTTCCGCGGAGCCGGGTGCCGTATCGGGTGCTCAGGATGCTGATCCCGGCGACGACCGCCGCGACGACGATCGCGCCGATCCAGGTGAGGCCGTCGAACTGCGGGCTGTAGAGCCAGTCTCGCTCGAGGCCCAGTTGGTCCAGTGCGATCGGGATGACGCGCTGGAGGAAGCCGAACAGCAAGGTGGCGATGACCGCCCCCGTCACCGGACGACGGATCGAGGCAGGAGCCACCCGCAGGACTCCGCCCAGCACGCCCGCCAGGACGGACACCGCGACGACGGCCAGCGCGCCGACCACCGTGGCGAGGCCGAAGGTGACGAACTCCATCAGCTGTGGCGTCACGTTGAGGAAGACCGCCCGGATCCGCTCATCGCCGATCCAGTCCGCGAGCACGACGGCGACGGCGAACGTGGCTCCGGCCGCCGCGCCGGCGGCGCCGGCGGCGATCGCCGCCTCGGGGATCCGCTTCTCGTGCCGCTCGCCTCCCTCGACCCGAGGCGCGGCCGCGACGAGGCCCGCGACGAACGGGGGGAGGATCATCATCAGCGCGGCGAACGAGATCTGATCGCCGATCAGGTACACGTCGGTGAAGCCGCCGATCAGGCCGACGAGCGCGAGGAAGATCGTGACGATGCCCGCGGGCACGCCGATGCGGATCCACCGACGCGCCATCACACTTTCTCCGCCTCGCCGGTGCCGAGCAGCCCCCCGGGCCGGAACACGAGGACGAGCACGAGGACGAGGAAGACGAACGCGTCCCTGAGCGAGAAGACGCTGGGGATGCCGAACCCGGTGAGGATCAACGGCGGTCCGACGGCCTGCAGCAACCCGATCACGAACCCGCCCAACGCCGCGCCGCCGATGCTCCCGATGCCGCCGAGCACCGCAGCGGTGAACGCCGCGATCCCCGGTCGGAACCCCATCGTGAACTGCACCTGCTCGAAGGTCAGGGAGAACAGGACGCCTGCGATGCCGGCGAGCACCCCGCCGATCGCGAATGTGATGACGATCACCCGGTCGACGTTGATGCCCATCAGGCTGGCGATCTCCCGGTCCTGTGCGACCGCGCGCATCGAGCGTCCCGTCGTGGTCGTGGAGACGAACCACTGGAGCACGGCCATGCAGATCACCGCCACGACGAGGACGAGCAGCTGGACCTTCTGGACCGGGACGCCCAGGACCGTGATGCTCCCCGCGAGCGACTGGGGCTTCGGGTATCCGTAGGGCTGGGGGCCGAAGAATCCTCGGAACGCGTTCTGCAAGAACAGCGAGGCACCGATCGCCGTGATGAGGGGCACGAGCCTTGGCGCGTTCCGGAGCGGCCGGTACGCGAGCCGCTCGAGCAGGACGGCCGTGCCTACCGAGACGCCGATCGCGACCGCCGAGACGATGGCGAGCGCGAAGAGGGGATCCCGATCGAGGAAGCCGCTCTTCGCATACGCGTCGGCGAAGAAGAAGGATGCGAATGCCCCGGCCATGAACACCTCGCCGTGGGCGAAGTTGATCATCCGGAGGATCCCGTAGACGAGGCTGTAGCCGAGCGCGATCATCGCGAAGATCGCACCTTGCGCGGCACCCTGCACGATGAAGTCGCGCCACGCGCCGCCCGAGTACCCGCCCTCGACGCTCTCGAGTGTCAGCGTGCGCCAGGTGCCGATCACCACGACGCCCACGACGACTATCCCCAGGATGATGAGGATGATGCGCCGCCACGGCAGCCGCTCGAACAGGCTCAGCTGCACGGCTGCCACACGCGGCGCCTCGGTGCCCGCCAGGGTCCCCTCCCTACTTAGGGA
>JBKKAE010000081.1:0-7546 GCA_046714835.1 Actinomycetota bacterium
CCGCCACCTCGGCGAGTTCCTCGTGGGCCCGAGCCAGGAGGAGTTCGTCGCTCCTCTCGTCCAGCAGTAATTGCCATCCTATCGGGATCTGCCCGTCATCGTCTATGAGGTGGAATGGAAGTATCGCGACGAGTTCCGTCCGCGGTACGGGCTGCTGCGTGCACGCGAGTTCCTGATGAAGGACGCGTACACGTTCGACCGCGACGAAGACGGGATGCGCGAGTCCTACCGCGTGATGTATGAGGCGTACCAGCGTGTGTTCGACCGCCTCGGACTCGACTACGAGATCGTCGAGGCCGATCCCGGAACGATCGGCGGCGGCGTCAACCACGAGTTCATGGCGCTGGCGGATGTCGGCGAGGATCTCTTCGTCCGCTGCGAGAACGGCGACTACCTCGCGGACACCGAGGCGGCCACGCCGCACGCACCCGAACCAGTCGAGGCCGACGCCGACCCACAGCCGCTCACCGAGGTCGAGACGCCGGGAGCGGTGACGATCGACCTGATGGTGGAGCAGATGGGTGTCCCGGCCGAGGCCACGATGAAGTGCATCATGTTCGACGTCGAAGGCCGGACGGTGGCCGTCCTGGTGCCCGGCGATCGCGAGGTGGGGGAGGAGAAGCTCGCCCGCCTGCATTTTCCCGAGCGCGTGCGCCGTTTCGAGGACGAGGACTTCACTCGGACGGGCTTCGCCAAAGGATTCGTGGGGCCGCAGGGTTTCGGACACGAGGTCACGGTCTTCGCGGACCACTCGGTCCGTGGGCGGGCCAACTGGGTCACCGGCGCGAATCGCCCGGATGTCCACGTCACCGGAGCCACGCTCGATCGAGACTTCCGCGTGGATCGCTGGGAGGATCTGGTCCAGATCCGCGAGGGGGACCGCTGTCCGGTCGACGGCGGACGGCTGGAGATCGGACGGTCGATCGTCGTGGGTCACATCTATCAGCTCGGGACCAACTACTCGGCGCCGCTCGAGGCCACGTTCCAGGACGAGGACGGGTCGCAGAAGCCCTACGTCATGGGGTCGTACGGCATCGGGATCACCCGGATCCTCGCGGCCGTGGTCGAGCAACACCACGACGACTCCGGGATCATCTGGCCGAAGCTCCTGGCCCCGTACTCGGTCGCGGTGATCATGGCGAACGCCGACGCGCCGGCGGTCACCGAGGAGGCCGAGCGGATCTATCGTGAGCTCGGCGAGATGGGGATCGAGGCCGTCCTCGACGATCGGGAGGAGCGGGCGGGCGTCAAGTTCGCCGACGCCGACCTGGTGGGCTACCCCGTGCAGGTGGTCGTCGGCTCGCGCGGCCTCGACGGCGGCACCGTCGACCTCAAGGCTCGAGCTACCGGGGAACGCACGAAGGCTCCCTTGGCCGAGGCCTCACGAGCGGCTGCGGAGGTCTTGCGCAGCACCCTCTAGCGCAGCAGGTCTGCTTCGGTTCCTGAGAGCCCTGTCTATACTGGCTGGTCGACGACGATCTGCACGGCCGGAAGTGGGCTCGCCGCCCACTTTCTTTTTCGAGGGGTGACATCGGCCCGAGAGCGAGAGGAGGGGAACGTGGACGCGGAACCGCTGGTCAGACCCGTGATAGAGGGCGAAGGCCTCGAGCTCGTCGACGTGACCTTCGGTCGCGAGAGTGGCCGCCGCATCCTCCGCCTCACGGTAGACAAAGAGGGCGGCGTCGACCTCGACACGATCTCGCAGATCTCCCAGAAAGTATCGCGCCGGCTCGACCTCGAGGGGTTCGAGCCCGGTCCCTACGCCCTGGAGGTGACGACGCCCGGGATCGAACGGCCCTTGCGCCGGCCGCAGGATTTCCGCCGCGCCGTCGGCCAGCGCGTTCGCGTGAGGACGGGAGAGGGCGTGCTCGAGGGTGAGCTCCGCGCAGCCGAGGACGACGAGATCCGGATCGCCGCTCCCGACGACGAGCATCGCGTGGCGATCGACGAGGTCGCCGCGGCGAAGACCGTCGTCGACTGGGACGCGGAGCTGAAGGGACGTGAGCGATGAACGCCGAGATGATCGCCGCATTGCGAGAGCTCGAGCGGGAGAAAGGCATCGCGTTCGAAACGATCCTCGGTGGGTTGGAAGAGGCGATGGCCTCGGCCTACAAGGCCCATTGGAAGCAGGAGCACCCTGATGGTGACGACGAGTTCGTCGGGTTCCGCGCCGTGATCGACCCCGAGACGGGCGATCTTCGCATGTGGCAGCAGGAGCTCGAGGAAGTGGACACGCCGCCGGTCGAGGGGAGTGACGAGCCCGGACTCGAGATGAAGGTCATCTCGGAGGCCGAGGTGGAGGTCACCGACGACTTCAAGGGAAGGATCGGAGCCCAAACGGCGAAACAGGTGATCTTCCAGAAGCTCCGCGACGCGGAGCGCGAGATGACCTACGAGGAGTTCGCGGGCCGCGAGGGAGACGTGGTCACCGGCATCGTGCAGCAGCAGGAACGCCGGTACACGCTCCTCGACCTAGGGAAGGTGGAGGCGCTGCTCCCGCAGGGCGAGCAGGTGCCGTCGGAGCCGCTACGGCACGGCGAACGCCTCAAGGCGTTCATCACGGAGGTCCGTCGAGGGACGAAGGGTCCCCAGATCGTGGTGTCGCGGACACACCCCGGCCTGCTGAAGGCGCTGTTCGCCCTCGAGGTGCCGGAGATCAACGAGGGGATCGTCGAGATCATGGCCGTGGCCCGGGAGCCCGGGCACCGCTCGAAGATCGCGGTGGCCTCGAACGAGCCCGCCGTGGATCCGGTCGGTGCCTGCGTCGGGCCGAAGGGGTCGCGCGTGCGCATGGTGGTGAACGAGCTGCGTGGAGAGAAGATCGACGTGGTCCCGTGGTCGGACGAGTCTGCGACGTTCGTCGCGAACGCCCTGCAGCCGGCGAAGGTCAAGGAGGTCACGGTCAACCCCGAGACCCAGACCGCGCTGGTGATCGTGCCCGACTACCAGCTCTCGCTGGCGATCGGCAGGGAGGGGCAGAACGCACGGCTGGCGGCGAGGCTGACCGGGTGGCGGATCGACATCAAGTCCGAGAGCCAGGCGGCGGAGCCGCCGGCGCCGGTGGTGGTCGCGCCGCCGGTGGTCGTCGAAGAAACTCCGGCAGCCTCTGAAGAGGCACCGGTCGCCGCCGACGAGGAAGCGCAGGCAGAGACCGAGGAAGACGTCGCCACGGGCGCTGGCGCCGAGCCCACGCCCGAGGAGGTCGAGCCCGTCGAGGCGGAACCGGTCGCGGCCGAGCCCCAGACGGAACCGGTCGCCGTCGACCTGCCGGCCGAGGCCGCGCCAGCGGAGGCGCCGGCGGGGGAATGACGGAACGTGGCGCGCGAGCCGGAGCGTTCGTGCGTCGGATGCCGGGAGCGCGCGGCGAAGGCCGTGGGGGGGGGGGGCGCGCGCACGCCGGCCGGCGTGGGCGTCGACCCGAACGCTTCGGCGCCGGGGAGAGGTGCGTACGTCCACCGCGACCCCGCATGTGTGGCGGCGGCGCTGCGCAAGGGCGCGTTCGCGAGCGCGCTGCGGACGGGTTTGGCCGAAGAGGAACTCGCTAGGCTAAAGGATCAGATCGAGGAGGCGTTGCAGGCGATATGAGGATCCATGAGCTCGCAAGAGAGCTCGACGTCTCCAGCAAGGAGTTGCTGGAGACGCTCGAGAAGATGGGCGTGACGGGCAAGTCCGCCTCCTCCAGCGTGCCCGAAGACCTCGTCCCGCGGCTGCGAGCCTCGGGCGGCAAGGCGACGAAGGCCGCCAAGCCCCGCCAGGTGATGGAGCCGCCCCCGAAGCCACGGGCGAAGCCGAAACCGAAACCGAAGGCCGCCCCGGCGCCCGCCGAGAAGAAGGCAACGTCCGAGGGGAACGGTGCCGCTGTCACTCCGGCGCCTCCCGCTCCCGCGCCGGTGCACGCCGCGACCGTTCCTGGCGCTCCTGTTCCCTCTTCCGCTCCCGCTCCCGCTCCCACTCGCGCTTCCGCGCCCGCGACCACGGGTCCGCCGACGCCTCTGGCACCGGCACCTACACCGGCCTCTTCACCGGCTGCCGCACCCTCCGCGCCCGCGCCGGAAGCGCCACCTGAGGGCCCGGTCCTGCAGGTGGTTCGAGGGTCCACCCCACAGCTCTTTGCCGAGAAGACCAACCGGTCCCCGGCCGACATCGTGAAGATCCTCTTCATGTCGGGAGAGATGGTCACGGCGACCACGTCGCTCTCCGACGAGGCACTTCAGACCCTCGGGTCGGAGCTCGGGTATCACGTGGAGGTCGTCGGCCTCGAAGACGAGATCCAGGCCGAGGAGCGGGAACGCGAGGACGAGGTCGACGAGTCCAAGCTCGTGCCACGCTCCCCGGTCGTCACGGTCATGGGTCATGTGGACCACGGCAAGACGAAGCTCCTCGACGCGATCCGCGTGACCGACGTGGTCGCGGGCGAGTTCGGCGGGATCACGCAGCACATCGGCGCCTACCAGGCGCACGTCAACGGTCGTGAGATCACGTTCATCGACACGCCGGGCCATGAAGCCTTCACCGCGATGCGGGCCCGAGGGGCGCAGATCACCGACATCGCGGTGCTCGTCGTCGCCGCCGACGACGGCGTGATGCCGCAGACGGTCGAAGCGCTCGACCACGCGAGAGCGGCGGGCGTGCCGGTGATCGTGGCGGTCAACAAGATCGACAAGGAAGAGGCCGACGCGAACCGCGTGCGAACCCAGATGGTGGAGCGCGGGCTCGTCCCCTCGGAATGGGGCGGGGACACCGAGTTCGTCGACGTCTCGGCGAAGACGAGCGCGAACCTCGAGGGATTGCTGGAGACGGTGCTGATCGTCGCCGACCTCGCCGAGCTGAAGGGCGATCCGACCGGGCACGCCCGAGGCACCGTCCTCGAGGCGCACCTCGACAAGGGGCGCGGGCCGGTCGCCACGGTCCTGGTGCAGAAGGGAACGCTGGAGGTGGGCGACGCCCTCGTCTGCGGCACGACGTACTGCAAGGTGCGCGCGATGGTCGACGAGAACGGGCAGCCCGTCGATGTCGCCGGCCCAGCGAAGCCGGTGCAGGTGCTCGGTTGGAACGGCGTCCCCAACGTCGGGGACGAGTTCCGCGAGGTCGAGGACGAGCGCGAGGCCCGGCACGTCGCGGCCGAGCGGGAGTCGCGCGTCCGGTCCGCCGAGGTCGTGAACCAGCGCCCCGCCTCGCTCCAGGAGCTGCTCCGGCGCCAGGAGCGCCAGGACATCCCGGAGCTGAACCTCGTGGTCAAGGCCGACGTCCAGGGTTCGCTGGGAGCGCTCACGGACGCGTTCCTGAAGCTGCCCCAGGATGAGGTCCGCGTGAACCTCGTCCATTCGGGCGCCGGCGCGATCACCGAGCACGACGTGGACCTGGCGAAGACGGCGAGCGCGATCGTCGTCGGGTTCAACGTTCGGCCCAACGCGAACGCCCGCGAGCTGGCTGAGCGGGAAGGTGTGGACATCAGGCTGTATCGGGTCATCTACGACGCGATCGACGACGTGAAGGCCGCGCTCTCCGGCATGCTCAAGCCGGAGGAGCGCGAGTCGATCCTCGGCGAGGCGGAGGTCCGCCAGACGTTCCGAGTGCCGAAGCTCGGGGTCATCGCGGGTTGCTACGTCACGAGGGGCACGATCCGCAGGAACTCGCAGGTCCGGCTGATCCGTGACGGTGTCGTGGTCTACGAGGGTCGCGTGGGCTCGCTCCGCCGGTTCAAGGACGACGTGGCCGAGGTCCGGGAGGGATTCGAGTGCGGGATCGGGCTCGAGAACTTCCAGGACGTGAAGGAGGGCGACGTGATCGAGGCCTTCGAGGTCGAGGAGTTCGCCCGCCAGATCTCCTCCTGATGCTGATGGCCGCCCTTCGGCTCGATCTTCGGATCCCGGCCTGCGGATCGCTGAAGGAGAAACGCCACGTGATCAACGGGCTGACGGGTGGGATCCGATCGACGTTCGAGGTCGCCGTCGCGGAAACCGGCTACCAGGACAAGTGGCAGCGGGCCGAGCTCGGTGTCGCCGCCGTGGCGGCGGAGGGCTATCACCTCAAGAAGGTGATGCACTCGGTGGAACGATTCGTGGAGCGATGGGCCGAGGTGGAGATCATCGACAGCGACCTGACGCTCCATTCGCCGGACGACTGAGCGACGCGGAGGGATGACGTGCCACAGGGTGCCCGGAAAGCGCGAGTCGCGGAGGAGTTCCGCGAGGTGCTCGCGGAGGAGATCCAGCGGCTGAAGGATCCACGGATCGGTTTCGTCACGGTCACTGGGGTGCAGGTGACCGCGGACCTGAAGCGTGCCTGGGTGTCCTACACGGTGCTCGGGGACGACAAGCAACAGCGGTCCACGGCCGCGGGGCTCCGCTCGGCCACTCCGCATCTCCGGAAGGAGCTCGGACGCCAGGTGCGGCTGAGGAGCCTCCCCGACCTTGAGTTCCAGGTGGACCAGACGCTCGCCCAGTTCGACCGGATCGAGGAGATCATAGGCCGGCTCCATCGTGGGGAGGCCCAAGATGAATGATGGCCAAGATGAGTGAAGGATCGAGTGAGCGCGAAGAGATGCAACGAGCGGCCGAGATCCTGTCCAGCGCCAACGAGGTGGCCATCGCCTGTCACATGAACCCGGACGCCGACGCGCTGGGGTCGATGCTCGGGCTCTCGAACGTCCTTCGCTCCCGAGGGGTCCGGACCGTCTGTTCGTACGGGAACGAGCCGCTGGACTTGCCCCGGTGGGCGACGCTCCTGCCGGGCATCGATCACGTCGTGCCGCCGAGCGCCTTCCCCGCGGAGCCGGCCGTGATGGTGACGTGCGACTGCGCGTCCTTCGACCGCCTCGGTGTGCTGGGGGAGTCGGCCACCCGGGCGCGCGAGCTCATCTGGATCGACCACCACCGATCGAACGACGGCTACGGCACGGTTCGACTCGTGGACCCCGACGCATCCTCGACGTGCGAGATGGTCTTCCGCCTGCTCGAGACGATGGGCGGCGACTTCGATCGTGACGTGGCCCTGTGCCTGTACGCCGGCTTGGTGACGGACACGGGGCGCTTCCAGTACCAGGCGACCACGCCCGAGACGCTCAGGGTCGCCGCTCGGCTGCGTGAACACGACTTCGATCACGCAGAGCTCGTCCGAGCGATGTACGAGGACAACGACCCGTCGTTCCTCCGGCTCCTGGGCACGGCGCTGGGGCGCATGACCGAGGTACCCGAGGCGAGCGTCGTGTGGACCTACATCACGCAGGCTGACCTCGCAGAGGCGGGCGTCGGACCCGGCGACACCGACGACGTGATCGACGTGCTCCGGACCGCGCGGGACGTCGACGTCGCCGCCGTCTTGAAGCAGCAGCGGGACGGTCGGTTCAAGGTGAGCGTCCGGTCTCGAGGGGCGCACGATCTTTCCGCCGTGGCGTCGTCGTTCGGCGGCGGCGGGCATCGTCTCGCGGCCGGGTACACGTCCGAACACGGTCCGGAGGGGACGATCGAGCGGCTCGTCGAGGCGCTCCGCCTCGCGTCGTGAGTCCTCCGTGACCCCCTGATGACTTCGGCGGAGGGCCTGCTCC
>JBKKAE010000082.1:0-9456 GCA_046714835.1 Actinomycetota bacterium
GGGGTGATCGGATGCCGACGAACCTGACCGTCCTCCTGGACGACCGTGCGGGCCAACTGTCGCACATGGGCGAGGCGCTCGGCGACGCGGGGGTCGCGATCGAGGGGTTCAGCGCGACCACGAACAACGGACTCGGGATCGTGCACGTGCTGGTCGACAACGTGATGGTCGCGCAGAACGCCTTGATCCTTGCCGACATCAAGGTGGAAGGCGAGGCCGACGCCGTCGTGATCGACCTGACCGCCGAGGAAGCCGGCCGCCCGGGCGCGCTCGGCAGGATCGCCGGCAGGGTCGCGTCGGCCGGGATCAACATCTCGGTCGCCTACCTCGCGACGCGCGATCGAGCGGTCCTCGTGACGAGCGACAACGAGAAGGCTCGGGAGGCGCTCCAGACCTAACGTTCGGACGAGCGCTCCGCGCCCTCGAACCGCAACAGCATCAGCGAGTGCGCGACGAGATTCAGCGCCTCGCGGCGCACCACCCGCGCGTGACCCGGTCGGGCGGTGTTGAGGACCTCGTGCCAGAGGCCGCTCCCCTCGAGGCGCGGCAAGGTGACCTTCCTCGAGCGGGAGCCGCCGTTCAGCAGCAGCAGGACCGTGTCACCCCGGATCAAACGCCCGCGTTCGTCACGTTCGTCCGTCGCCCGCCCCGGGATCAGCATCCCGAGGACTCGATTCTCCGGATCCGACCAGTCCGCGCCGGTCATCTCCGCGCCGTCCGCGCGGACCCACATCACGTCTTTGTGGCGGCCACCGTCGAGCATCCCGCTGAAGAACGAGCGGCGCCGCAACACGGGATTCGACTGGAAGATCTTCAGCGTTTCCCGAGTGAACCTCAGCATGTCCAGATCCCGGTGTTCCCAGTCGAACCAGCTGAGCTCGTTGTCCTGGCAGTAGGCGTTGTTGTTCCCGTGTTGGGAGCGCCCGATCTCGTCGCCGCCGAGGAGCATCCGCACGCCCTGAGAGAAGACGAGCGTGGCCATCAGGTTGCGCTTCATCCGCTGGCGGATCTCGACGATCTCCGGCTGGTCGGTCGGGCCCTCGACGCCCCAGTGGGAGGAGAAGTTCTCGTCGGTCCCGTCGCTGTTGCCTTCGCCGTTCGGTTCGTTGTGCTTCTCCGCGTACATCACGAGATCCTGCAGGGTGAAGCCGTCGTGCGCCGTCGCGAAGTTGATCGAGGCGTAGGTGTTACGACCGCTCGCCTCGTAGAGGTCGCTGGAGCCGGACAGCCGGAACGCGAGCTCCGGGAGCTGCCCCGGATCGCCTCGCCAGAACCTCCGCACGCAGTCGCGGTACTTGCCGTTCCATTCGGCCCAGCCCACAGGGAAGTTGCCCACCTGGTACCCGCCGGGTCCGACGTCCCACGGCTCGGCGATCAGCTTCACCTGTGAGAGCACCGGGTCCTGCTGGATGATGTCGAAGAACGTTCCCAGGCGGTTCATCTCGTACAGCTCGCGGGCCAGGACCGGCGCCAGGTCGAATCGGAAGCCGTCGACGTGCATCTCGAGCACCCAGTGCCGGAGGCTGTCCATGATCAGCTGGATCGTCCGAGGATGCAGCATGTTGAGGCTGTTCCCGGTGCCGGAGAAGTCGGTGTAGTAGCGAGCGTCCTCGCGCGAGAGGCGATAGAAGGCCTTGTTGTCGATGCCCCGCAGCGACAACGTCGGCCCGAGGTGGTTCCCCTCGGCCGTGTGGTTGTAGACGACGTCGAGGATCACCTCGATCCCGGCGCGGTGCAGGGTCTTCACCATCGACTTGAACTCATAGACCTGCTGGCCGACCGTGCGCGTCGCGTAGCCGTGATGCGGGGCGAAGAACCCGATGGAGTTGTATCCCCAGTAGTTGGACAGCCCGCGCTCGACAAGGACCCGGTCGTCGACGAACTGGTGCACGGGCATGAGCTCCACCGCGGTGACCCCGAGCGATCGCAGATGTTCGAGGACCGGATCGTGCGCGAGCGCGAGGTACGTGCCCCTGATCTCGGGCGGGATCGAGGGGTGGAGCTTCGTGAATCCCTTCACGTGCGTCTCGTAGACCACCGTGCGGTTCCACGGCGTCTCGGGGCGCCGATCCTCTCCCCAGGTGAATGCCGGATCGATCACGATGCACTTCGGCATCGCGCCGGCGCTGTCCCGCTCGTCGAAAGAAAGATCCTCATCGGGATGCCCGATCTCGTATCCGTACACGGAGTCGTTCCATCGGACCGGCCCGCTCATCGCCCGCGCGTACGGATCGAGGAGCAACTTGTGGGGGTTGAACCGATGACCCTCTCGCGGCTCCCACGGCCCGTGGACCCGGTAGCCGTAGAGGCGCCCCGGCCGCACGTCGGGGAGGTAGGCGTGCCAGAGCAGGTCGGTCCGGTTGGTGAGCGGGATCCGCTCGACCTCCACCGCGTCGTCCGGCCGGTCGTAGAGACAGAGGTCGACGCCCGTCGCGTGCTCGGAGAAGAGCGAGAAGTTCACGCCCTCGCCGTCCCACGTCGCGCCCTGCGGGTATGGGGTTCCCGGCCACACCCGGATCGTCACTGTCCCGGAACCCCTCCGTGCCGGTCGGATCCGAGCCGGAAGAACAGGCAGGAAAGTGGGGGAAGCACGATCTGCGTGCTGTTCGGTCGGCCGTGCCACGGCATCGGCTCCGCCATCACGCGGCCGAGGTTCCCCATGCCCGAGCCCCCGTAGATCTCGGCATCGCTGTTCAACGCTTCGTGCCACACGCCTCCGTCCGGCAGCCCGATGCGGAAGCGCTCGTGCGGCATCGGAGTGAGGTTGAGCGCGACCACGATCACGTCGCGCACGGACGGACCGCATCGGAGGAAGCACAGCGTGCCCCCTTCGGCATCCGAGGCGTCGATCCACTCGGATCCACGGGGTTCCGCGTCGAGCGTGTGCAGCGCCGGCTCGGCGCGATGCAACGCGTTGAGGTCGCGCACCCAGCGGGCGATGCCCGCGTGCGCAGGAGCGTCGAGCAGGTGCCACTCGACGCTCGCGTCGTGGTCCCATTCGCTCGGCTGACCGAGCTCATCGCCCATGAACAGGAGCTTCTTGCCGGTCTGCGCCCACTGGTAGCCGAACAACAGCCGGAGATTGGCGAACCGCTGCCAGTCATCGCCCGGCATCTTCCCGAGGAGGGAGCCCTTCCCATGGACGACCTCGTCGTGAGACAGCGGCAGCACGAAGTTCTCCGAGTACGCGTACACCTGCCGGAAGGTGAGCTCGTTGTGGTGGTAGCGCCGGTGGATCGGCTCGCGGCGCAGGTACTGCAGTGTGTCGTGCATCCAGCCCATGTCCCATTTGAACCCGAAGCCGAGCCCGCCCACGTCGGTCGGACGCGACACCATCGGCCAGGCGGTGGATTCCTCCGCGAAGGTCTGGATGCCCGGGTGCTCCCGGTATGCGTCCTCGTTCAGCCGGCGGAGGAACGAGACGGCCTCGAGGTTCTCGCGACCGCCGTGCACGTTCGGCAGCCACTCACCTTCCTTCCGCGAGTAGTCGAGGTAGAGCATCGAGGCGACGGCATCCACGCGAAGCCCGTCCGCGTGATACGCGCGGAGCCAGTGGTCGGCGCTGGAGAGCAGGAAGCTCCTGACCTCGTTGCGCCCGTAGTTGAAGATCAGCGTGTGCCAGTCCGGGTGGTACCCGCGGCGAGGGTCCGCGTGCTCGTACAGGTGTGTCCCGTCGAAGTACGCCAGGCCATGCTCGTCCGCCGGGAAATGGGATGGCACCCAGTCGAGGATCACGCCCAGACCTCGCTGGTGCAGGTGGTCGATCAGGAACATCAGGTCTTGCGGTGTGCCGAACCTGCCCGTGGGCGCGAAGTAGCCGGTCGTCTGGTATCCCCACGAGCCGTAGAACGGATGCTCCATGATCGGCAGTAGCTCGACGTGCGTGAAGCCGAGGTCGAGCGCGTGCTCGGCGAGCTGGGGAGCGACGTCCCGATAGTCGAGCCAGCCACCGTCCTTCCCGCGACGCCACGAGCCGAGGTGCACCTCGTAGATCGACATCGGTGCCGACAGCTCGTTCCGCTTCGCGCGGCCGGCGAGCCATCCGTCGTCGTCCCAGTCGTAGGAGAGATCCCAGACGACGGAGCCCGTCTTCGGCGGTGTCTCCGAGCGGAACGCGAACGGGTCGGCCTTGTCGACGCGGTAGCCGGCGTGGCGCGAGCGGATGTGGAACTTGTAGGTCTGCCCGGTGAGCGTTCCTTCGACGAGCCCGGACCAGATGCCCGAGGAGCGAACCGGCTCGAGTGGATGTGACTCCGCGTTCCAGTCGTTGAAGTCGCCGATCACCGAGACCTCTTGCGCGTTCGGAGCCCAGACGGAGAACGACGTGCCGTCGCGACCGACGTGGGCTCCCAGCTTCTCGGCGAGGCGGCCGTGGGTTCCCTCCGCGAAGAGGTAGAGGTCGTCCGCGGTCAGGTCCGGGGTCATGGTGACCTTGTTCACGACTCCCGAGTCCTTCCCGTCACGTCGGCTGCTCCGGTCTCTCCGCTCCCGCCGGTTCCTCCGCTTCGTCGAGCCCGGTGGATGCGTTCGAGCGTCGAGGCGATCTCCGGACGGCGGCGGATCTCCTCGAGCGTCCACGGATACCGGCGACGCCAGTTCAGCCGTTCCGGTCCGGTGCCCGGCACGTTCTGCGGGTCGGCCTCGAGCAACAGGTCGCCGAGCGAGGCCATCACGATCGCGGCACGGCTCGCGGCAAGCTGCTCGAGCGATGCCTCCAGCGACGCGCGAGGGTCCTCGCCGTCGGGGTCGGCGAGGAGCCCGGGGACCGACGCGGGGAGCGCTCCGCGCACCTCGCGTCGTGCCTCCAGGATCAGCTCCGCCTGCGAGTGATCGATCAGGCCGAGCTCCTCCCGGAGCGGGACGTCGGTCCCGCGCCAGAAGCCTGCCCACGTGGGCATGTCGTGGGTGTTCAGGGCGGCGACGGACTCAGCCGGTGGCTCGGGGAGGCCGGCGCCGCCGGCCTCCCGCTGGGCGACGTAGGTCCGCAGGAGCCCGTGTGCCTTCATCGCGGGACGCACGTAGCCGGGAACGGTGCCGAGGTCCTCGCCCACGACGACCGCTCCGGTCTCGTTCGCGGCGATCGAGAGCAGCGCGTACCACTCCTGCGCCCGATATCGGACGTAGACGCCGTCTTTGGCCGAGGCACCTCGCGGCACCCAATAGAGCCGATGCAGCCCGATCACGTGATCGATGCGGGCGACCGCGGCGTACCGGAACAGCGTACGGAACACCTCGTCGTGGTAGCGATAGCCGGCCTCGCGGGCGCCTTGCGGATGCGGCGGAGGGGCCCCCCAGTCCTGGCCCTGGGACCAGAACGCGTCCGGAGGGGCGCCGGCCGCGACGTCGGGCGCGAACGACTCACGTTCGCGCCAGACGTCGTAGCCGGCGCCGTTCACCCCGATCGGGAGGTCGAGCATCAGGCCGCCGGCCACGCCCGCGCGCCCGGCGGCCTCCGACAGCTGTTGGGAAGCCACCCACTGGACGAACAGGTGGTAGCGCGCCCGGTCGTCGTCGAGCGCCGATCCGGCGAGCGCGCCTTCGCGTTCGATCCGCGGCCACGCGCCCCACCAGGCGCCGCGCCGCTCGACCTCCGCGCGGAACCGCGCGTAGTCAGCGGCGCGCGGGTTCGCGGCGAACTCGGTCAGGCCTTCCGGGGGGTTCCCCCGGAAGGCCTGCTGGGCCAGAGGGTCGAGCACCCGTCGTTTCGCGGCGGCGACGGCCGGGTGATCCGTGAGCTCGTTCTTGCGGAGCCTGGCGATCTGCTCGCGGAACGATGGGTCATCCAGTGCCTCGCGGGCCTCCTCGCACGCGGCCAGACCGGGGGCCCGGGCCACGTCGATGTACGTCTCGTTCCAGAAGAGGCGGCTGGCCGGCGAATACGGACTCGGCTCGACCATCGGCTCGTCGAGGAACTGTGCGAACAGGGGAAGCGTCGCCGTCACCGACCCGCCCAGCTCGTCGATCCACCCTCGGAACGCCGCCAGCTCGGAGAAGCTCCCGACTCCCCAGTCGTCCTCCGCGCGGAGCGCGTAGAGAGGCGCGAACACACCCCACCATCGCCCGTCGGGCTCCGGGCACGTGCGCGGCGCCGACAGGACGAGAGCTCGGACCGGATCGCCCCCGGGCGCGTCGACCCAGAGTTGGTGTCTTCCCGCCGGGAGCCGGTGGCGGATCGGCAGTCGAACCGGTTCGAACCCGGCCTCCGACGAACCCGCCGCGACCGGCGTGCTCGCCTCCCACCGGCTCGGCTCCTCTCCCTCGGGGGTCAGTGCGGATCGCGTCTCCCGCCCGATCTCCGACGCCGGCACTCGCATCTCGACACCGGACAGCCGCCCGTCCCATGCGACGATGACGGGCTCGAGGCGACGTCGGGCGAGCTCGTGGTTGCGAGCCCGCAACGCCTCGGCGGCGTCGCCGAGCGATCCCACCGGCGCCCCCATCGCGCGGAGCACGGCGATCGTGTTGTCGACGCCCGCCTGCACTCGCTTGCCGAAGACGTTCTTGTAGCTCTCCTGCACGCCGTACAGGCGGGCAAGCTCGCGAAGCGCTCGCCGGTCCTCGCTCACGGGCCCTCGTCCAGAAGGTCGAGCACGCCGCGGACAGGTACCGGGAGCCAGTCCGGCCGATTGTCGAGCTCATAGGCGATCTCGTAGACGGCCTTGTCGAGCAACAAGGCGTGCAGGATCCGGCGCGTCTCCTCCTCCGTCTCCGGCAGCAGGGGGCTGTCGCCGACGACCTCGAAGTAGTGATCCAGGAACGTCGCCGAGACCCAGTGGCTCCAAGATCGCGCCCAGTCCGCCAGGGATTCCCGTTCCTCGGGAGAGAGGTCCTCGACCCACGGCGACCGCATCGCGGTCTTGGTGGCGTAGTCGAACGACCGGAGCATCCCGGCGACGTCCCGGAGCGGAGAGCGCTTGATCCTCCGCTCGCTGAGCGGTCTCGATGGTTCGCCTTCGAAGTCGATGATGATGAAGTCGCGGCCGGTCCACAGGACCTGGCCGAGGTGGTAGTCGCCGTGGACCCGGATCCGTTGCCCGCTGATCCGATCGCCGGTGACGATGGAGTAGCGAGCGAAGAGCTCGTCCTGCCGAGCGAGCAGCTCCTCGACCTCGGGCCCGACCTCGTGCACACCCAGTCGCCGGAGGGTCGTCACCGCCTGTGAACGCATCGATTGGTACAGCGAGCGCTGGTACATCCGCGTGATCGGCTCGGGCGCGAAGACCGGATCGTCCGGGCGCGATCCCAGCGCGAGGTGGAGCTGCGCCGTGCGGCGACCGAGCAGCCAGGCCGAACCGAGGAACGGCCCGATCAGATCGTAGGTGAGCAGGGACGGGAGCTCGCCGACCATGTCCATCACCGGGCGCTCCACGCGGGGGATCGGCCGATCCGCGGGTGTCGCCAGCGCCCGCTCGAACGACTCCTGGATCGCATCGAGGGAGTACGCCCAGGCGTCGCCCTCGTTCTGCACATATCCCTGGAGGATCGCGACCGTCGATCCACCTCCTCCGTCGGGAACCTCGATCGCCCCGGCCGTGGGCGCGGAGTGACGGAAGACCGTGCGATCGGTGAGGAAGCGACCCACTTCGAGCTCCGGGTTGATCCCCTCCTCGAGGCGCCGGAACAGCTTCAGGATGAGCCGGTCGCCGAAGGTCACCGAGGTGTTGCTCTGATCGCCCCAGCCGAACTGTGGCTCGAGCGGTTCTCGTCCTCTGAGCCGCGTGAACCCTTCGGCTCGGGTCCCGACGAGGCGGCGGCGCTGGCCGCGCGCCACCCGTCTGCGTTCGATCATCTCCAGGAGCGCGCCGGCGAGCGTAGCGTCGCGGAGGCCGTCCACGAGCATCCATGCTCCGTCGGGCGTCTCGACCCTCGCCACAACGAACTCGGGGCCGATGTCTTCGCCCTCCCGCTTTCCCGCGAGCGGGAGGGCGTAGGTGGCGGGTTCGCCCTCGGTGAAGGTCACGTCGACGAGGGCGATCAGACCGCGCAGGCCGTTTCGGTTGGTGCCCTGGACGCGGATGGTGTCCGCGATCGTCACGGTTGAGATCTTCCTGCCCTTCGCGCCGAACCATCGCTGCCGGAGCAGGAACCGAGGCAGCGATCGCTCCAGGGCGCTCCGCTCCGGCCCTTCCAGCAGGGAGTCCCACGAGACCATCGACCTGAGCGTCGGCACGGGAGATGTCGCGATCTCTTCCTCCCGCTCGTCGGCTTGGAGCCGGAACCAGAAGTAGCCGTACGGCCCGAGCGTGATGAAGTACGGGAACTGCCCGATCCGGGGGAAGTGGGTCGGCCCGAACAGCTCGACCGGGACCTGGCCGTCGAAGCGCGAGAGGTCCAGCTCCACGAACTGCGCGCTCCGCGAGAGGTTCGCGACCACCAGGGTGCGGTCCTCGCCGAACGTGCGGAGGAACGTCACCACCTTGCGGTTCTCGGGGTAGAGGAACTCGATGTCACCGCGTGAGAGCGACGGCGACCGTCGGGCTGCCCCTATCAGGCGCCGCATCCACCACAGCAGCGACGACGGGTTGTTCTGCTGGGCCTCTACGTTCACCGCCGAGGGGTGATGCTCAGGGTCGGCGACGAGCGGCAGGTAGAGACGCTGGGGGTTGGCGGCCGAGAATCCCGCGTTGCGGTCCTGGTTCCATTGCATCGGTGTCCGCACGCTGTTCCGATCGCCCAGGTAGATGTTGTCCCCCATGCCGATCTCGTCTCCGTAGTAGATGACGGGCGTGCCGGGGAGGGAGAACAGGAGGGCGTTCATCAGCTCGATCCGGCGACGGTCGTTGCCGAGCAGCGGAGCGAGGCGCCGCCGGATCCCGAGGTTCACCCGCGCCTGCGGGTCCTCGGCATAGACCCGGTACATGTAGTCCCGCTCCTCGTCGGTGACCATCTCGAGGGTCAGCTCGTCGTGGTTGCGGAGGAACGTCGCCCACTGTCCGCTCTCGGGGATCGGTGGCGTCTGGTTCAAGATGTCGATGAGCGGAAAGCGGTCTTCCATCCGGTTCGCCATGAACATCCGCGGCATCAACGGGAAGTGGAACGCCATGTGGCACCTGTCGCCGTTCCCGAAGTAGGCGACCGCGTCCTCAGGCCACTGGTTGGCCTCGGCCAGGAGCATCCGGTTCTCGAACTTCGCGTCGATGTGATGGCGCAGATCGGTCAGGAACTCGAGCGTCTCCGGGAGGTTCTCGCAGTTCGTTCCCTCTCGTTCGAACAGATACGGCACGGCGTCGAGCCGAAGCCCGTCGACGCCGAGGGCGAGCCAGAAGTCGACGATGTCGAACATCGCCGCTCGTACCCGCGCCTCGTCGAAGTTGAGGTCCGGCTGATGGGAGTAGAAGCGGTGCCAGTAGTACCGCCCGGCCACGGCGTCCCACGCCCAGTTCGACGACTCGAAGTCGCTGAAGATGACCCGTGCTTCGGGATAGCCCTCCGGCGTGTCCGCCCATACGTAGAAGT
>JBKKAE010000083.1:0-7478 GCA_046714835.1 Actinomycetota bacterium
GGCCGCAGCGACGCGGCTCCGCCGCGGCGCCGCGGCCCGCCGCCGTCCCGCCGAGTCTCTCACCGCTCCGACCACCTGGTCCTCCAGCGCTGCCGGGGGCTCCGCCGGCGCCACGGAGAAGGCGACCGTCACCGCCGCACGCTGGAGCTCGCCCGCTTCCTTCCGGCACGCCGCGCACCACTCGAGATGGCGATCGACCGACGATGCGTCCCCGTCCTGCAGCACGCCGAGCGCGTGCTCGGCGAGACGATCACGCACAGTGAGGCAGTTCACGGGATCTCCTTGCCTTCGTTCGCCCGCCTGACCTTGATCATCGCCGTGCGAAGCCGCGTCTTCACGGTCCCGAGGGGGATCCCGTCGGACTCCGAGATCTCCCGCGCCGTCAGGCCGCGGAAGTACGCCCTGGTGAGCAACGTTCGTTCGGCATCCGTCAGGGAGGCGAGAGCACGGGTCGCCGCGTCTCGCTCCTCGACCACGTTCTCCTCACTCGCCCCGGGGGCATCCGGTACCTCGTCCATCAAGACCAGGGTGGGGCGGCGAGCGCCCGTTTCCCGGCGAAGTCGGTCGACGGCGAGGTTATGGGCGATCGTCATGAGCCAGGTCGACAGGCGTCCCCGCGCCGGATCGAATCGGGCGGCCTTGCGCCACGCCATGAGGAAGACGTCCTGTGCGAGCTCTTCGGCGGCCTCTCGCGAGCCGAGCAGCCGCATGCCCAAGGAGTACACGGGGCGGCCGAACCTCGCGTAGAGAGCGCGGATGGCATCGTCGTCACCGTTGAGGAGACCCTCCATCAGTTGTTGCTCCTCCCTTGGGAGGAGCGGGCCTTCGTGCCGAGCGTCCACTCGGTTCCTCTCGGTATACGGCGGCTTCGGGGGTCGAAGCTTTGCGGAGCCTTGCCCCCGATATTCGCACGGTTGCGCCTGGACGGAAACGGCCGGAACCAGTCCATGACCGGCCGGAGAACCGACCGAAGAACCGAGAAGAGTAGGCTGACGCAACAAAGGAGACGGATGCGCACGGAGCGCTGACCAGGAGATCGCTGACGGTGATCCAGGGGTCCAGGACCGCCCGCACGCTGCTCGGTGCCATCCTTCTGGTTGCGGGGCTCGCTTCCGGCGCCTCGGCGCAGGCCCAGACCTCGGTGATCCACCTCTCCCTGGTCGGTGTGGTGGACCCCTTCGTTGCCGACTACCTGAGCAGCGGCATCGAAGGTGTCGACGACGCGGACGCCGTCCTCCTCACGATCGACACCCCAGGCGGGCTGGATTCCTCGATGCGAGAGATCGTGAAGGCGATCCAGAACTCAGAGGTCCCGGTGCTCTGCTACGTGTCGCCCGAGGGAGCGAGGGCGGCCTCGGCGGGCGCGTTCATCCTCGTCGCCTGCCACGTGGCGGCGATGGCACCCGCCACCAACGTCGGCGCGTCGACGCCGGTCGGGATCGGTGGGGTCACGCTCTCCGACAAGATCGAGGAAGACGCCGCCGCCTACATCCGCAGTCTCGCCGAGCAGCGAGGCCGAAACGCTGAACTCGCGTCCCGCTTCGTGACCGAGTCGAAGAGCATCACGGCCCAGGAAGCGCTCGACGGCGACATCATCGATCTGGTCGCCGACTCGGAGCGAGCGTTGCTCGAGGAGGTCGACGGCACGGTCGTCGAGACGGTCGACGGCAACGCCGCGACACTGCACACGGCGGGAGCGCCGATCGAGGACGTCGACATGACTCCCGGCGTGAGCTTCCTCCACGACCTGTTCGACCCCAACCTCGCGTTCATCTTCTTCTGGCTCGGTCTCGCGCTGATCGTCCTGGAGCTGATCGTGCCGGGACACGTCTTCAGCGGCACGCTCGGCACGATCCTGCTGTTGACCTCGATCGCGTCGTTCGGACTCCTTCCGGTGCGACTGATCGGGATCGCGCTGCTCGTGGCCTCCGTGGTGTTCTTCGTGGTCGAGCTCAAGTTGCCCGGTCTCGGGATCTGGTCGGCCGCCGGGATCGCGTCCCTCGTCCTCGGCGGGCTCTTCCTCTTCGACCCCTCCGGCGGCGTCCGCGTCTCCCCCCTCGCGATCGTTCCCGTGGCAGCCTTCATGGCTTTGTTCTTCGGCTTCGTCGTCGCGAAGGCCCTCGCGATGGGACATCTCCCACCCGCTCAGGGCGCGGAGGCCGTCGTCGGCAAGGACGGTGTGGTGCTGAGCGGGGGTCTCGATCCCGAAGGCGTCGTGCGCGTGGCGGCCGAGGAGTGGAAGGCCAGGTCGGCGGCTGGATCGATCCCTGAAGGCTCGAGGATCCGCGTGACCAGGCTCGACGGGCTCGCGCTCACCGTCGAGCCGCTCCAACCTGAGCACGCGCCCACCGGCGGCGCCCTGCCGGCCCGAGGAGGGAACACCTGATGGACTTCACCGACCCGGCTTTCATCGGCGTCGCCGTCGCGATCGTGCTGGTCATCCTGTTCCTGGCGAACGCGATCCGCATCGTGCCCGAGTTCCAACGACTCGTCGTGTTCCGACTCGGACGCCTGCTGGGCGTGAAGGGACCGGGACTGATCCTGCTGATCCCGATCGTGGACAAGGGAGTCAAGGTGGACCTCCGGGAGTTCTTCCTGGAGATCCCGAGGCAGGACTCGATCACGAAGGACAACGCGCCGATCGCGGTCGACTTCATCACGTTCTACAAGGTCGTCAACCCCGCGGACAGCGTCGTGCAGGTCGGGAACTTCGCGGGGGCTGCCCAGGCTCTCGCGTCCACCACGCTCCGCGCGGTGATCGGCGACATCCCCCTCGACGACGTGCTGGCCAAGCGCGACGAGATCAACCAGATCCTGCGACAGAAGCTCGATGAGGTCACCGAACGCTGGGGCGTGAAGGTCACAAACGTGGAGATCCGCGAGATCATCCCCCCGCCCGGCGTCCAAGAGGCGATGACGCGGCAGATGTCGGCGGAGCGTTCCCGGCGAGCCATAGTGCTCGAGGCCGACGGTACGAAGTCCGCCGCGATCACGGTCGCGGAGGGCAACAAGGCCTCGGCGATCCTGAACGCCGAGGGAAGCAAGGCGTCGGCGATCCTTACGGCTGAGGGCGAGCGGCAAGCGGCGATCCTGCGGGCAGAGGGTTTCGCGCTGGCCCTGGAGACCATCAATCGCCAAGCGTCCACCGCGGACCAGAAGACGATGACGTTGCAATATCTGGACGCGCTCAAGCAGATCGGTGGCTCCGCGTCATCCAAGATCGTCGTGCCGATGGAGCTCGCGGGCCTCGCGGCAGGGATCGTCGCGGTCGCCGACCAGGCGAAGGGCGACGGGAAGCCGTCGACCGGATAACCCCGGGCCAAAGGGCCGTCAGAGGATGCAGAGGTGAACCCGTGGTTCGGCGTCATAGCCGGACCCGCCTTCAGCGCGTTCGGCGTTTGGATCCTGCGGGACCCTGAGGGATGGTCGCGCGGTAACCACGGCATCAACCGAGCGATGTATCGACTCTTCGGGGCGCCGTACGAGGACGGACTCCTCGATCGCGTAACACGGATGGCCGTGCGACTCAATGGGTGGATCTTCCTCGTCCTCGGCATCGGCCTGTTCGTCGCGGGCGTGTTCGAGTTCGTCGGTTGGTGACACGGGAACCGCGATGTGTGGAGCGGTGTAGACAGCCGTGAAGGGAAGAGCTCCCGTGGAGGGCCGACCACTGGAGGACGCCGAGCTCGCACGGCGAGCCCGTGAGGGCGACGACGCTGCGTACGAGGAACTGGTGAAGCGGTACGGGCAGATCGCCTTCCGTGTCGCCTGGCTCGTTACGCGCGACAGCGCCGAGGCGGAAGACTCGGCTCAGGAGGCATTCGTGAAGGCCTACTACGCGCTCCCACGGTTCCGGCCGGACTCTCCGTTCCGACCGTGGTTGCTGAAGATCGTCGCGAACGAGGCTCGGAACCGAGCGCGATCCATGCGACGGCGCCAGGGCCTTGCCCTGCGAACGGCTGCGGTCTCCGACAGGGACGCGGCCCCGTCCCCGGAGACCGCGGCCCTCGCACAGGAAGATCGAGAGGCGCTGCTCGCCGCGCTCAGTCGCCTGTCGCCTCCGGACCGCGAGGTCATCGGGTATCGGTTCCTGCTCGGGCTTTCTGAGAGCGAGACGGCGGACGTCCTCGACGTGCGGCTCGGCACAGTCAAGTCGCGACTCTCGAGGGCGATGGTGCGCCTGCGCGCGGCGCTAGAGGAGCCGGTATGAGCGAACGCCTCCGTTCGATGGCTGATGAGGACCTCGGTGCGGCGCTGTCCACGCTGGACATCGAGTGGCCTTCCACGCCGGATCTGGCACCCGCGGTGATGGCGCGTGTCTCGACGCAAGAGCATCCCCGTCTGGTCCGGCTTCCGCTGTCCCGCTCCAAGCGGATCATGCTCATCGCCGCTGCAACCGTCCTCCTGCTGGCCGGCGCGGCGGTGGCGGCGAAGATCGTCATCGACCTGGGAGCAGTTGTCGTGGAGGTCACACCGAGCCGTCCCGGGATCCTGCCGACCCCCTCCACCGCACCCACCGGCGAACCGGTGACCCTCGAGGAAGCAGCCGTCCTGCTCGGGCAGGACGTCACCCTCCCTGCTCGCCTCGGTCCACCCGACCGGGTCTGGGCTGACGAGGTCTTCACGGACGCGGGGAAGGTCGCGCGAATCACGGTGGCGTGGCGAGCGCGACCGGACCTTCCGGAGATCTCAGACACGCGGTACGGAGCCGTCCTGATGGTCTTCGAGGGCGACGCCAACCTGGCCTCGAAGGAACTTTTCGAGGACACGGGCGTCCTGCAGTTCGAGACCGTCGATGGGGTCGACTACTACTGGACCAAGGGCACACACCTCCTCGAGCTGCTCACCGGCGAGGGTGTTGCGTACGTGCGCGTCGAGGGCAACGTGCTCTTATGGCGGGACGGTCCCCTCACGATGCGCCTCGAGACGGTCGTGCCCAAGGCCGACGCCCTGCGGATCGCCGTGTCAGCGGGAACCTCCTGACCCGAGCCGGTGTAGTAGGGGCATCGGATGAACGAGGAGGGATCGGCATGAGGCGAGGGATGCGCCTCTGCGTGGTCGTGGGCGCGACGATGGTCTTCCTGGGGGTGCCCGGGGCGGCCCTGGCGGGTGGTGGCTGCCACTCGGGCGTCACCGAGAACGACGCGACCGACGCCAAGGTCGCCACGGTTCGGATGATCGACGCATGCTTCACGGCGACCGTGACCACCGTCGATCCCGGGGCGCCCGTCACTTTCGCGAACACGGACCTGGGTGTCACGCACAACGTGGGAGGCAACCAATGGGGCCACTTCGAAGACATGATCGAGGGGGATGCCTTCACCGTGACGTTCGACGAGGCCGGCGTCTATCCATTCGCGTGCAACTACCACCCCGGCATGACCGGCGCGATCGTCGTGGGTGACGGGAGGGGAGTCGGCGGCGATGGCATCACGGTCGAAGCCTTCGAGCCTCCGGCACCCCAGACCGTGACGCGCGTGGTGGCTGAGGATGAAGGGCTCCCGGCAGGGTTGCTCGCGGCAACCGGCTTCGTCGGTGTGGCGCTCGGCGCCGGGATCGTGGTCGGTCTCACTCGCTCCGGAAGGAAGAGCGCAACGTCCTGAGAGATCAGGCCGGGACGGCGAGGCCTGCTTGCTGCATCGCGAGCTCGAAGTCGTGTCTGCTGGACACGGCCTGGAAGGCAGCTTCCGTAGTGATCTTCCCCTCCTGGAGGAGGATCAGGAGCGATTGGTCGAACGTCATCATCCCGTAGAAGTGGCCGTCGGTGAGCACTTCCTTGATCTCGCTCGTCCGGTCAGGGTCGACGATCCGCTCGGCGATCCGGCCGTTGTTCACCAGGATCTCGAGGGCAGGCGTCCGGCCTCCGTCCACCGTGGTCACCAGCCGCTGGCAGATGATCCCGCGGAGCGTCCCCGCGAGCGCCAGTCGCACCTGCTTCTGCTGGTAGGGAGGGAAGAAGTCGATCACCCGGTTGACTGTCTCGGTGGCGTCCACGGTGTGGAGCGTCGAGAGGACGAGGTGTCCGGTCTCGGCGGCCTGGATCGCGGCTCGCACGGTCTCGGTGTCGCGCATCTCGCCGATGAGGATCACGTCCGGGTCCTGGCGGAGCGCCGCCCGGAGCGCCGCGTGGAAGTCCTGCGTGTCGTTGCCGATCTCGCGCTGATTGATGGAGGCCATCGCGTCGCGATGCAGCACCTCGATCGGATCCTCGATCGTCACGATGTGCACCGGCTTGGTCTCGTTGATGTGGCCGATCATCGAGGCGAGCGTCGTCGTCTTGCCCGACCCGGTCGGTCCGGTGACGAGGATCAAGCCGCGATGCTCCTCGGAGAGCTGTCGGACCGCATCGGGCAGACCCATCTCTTCGAACGTCGGCCCGCCGAAACGAAGACGGCGGAGCACCATCGAGATCGAGCCCCGCTGCTTGAACACGTTCGCACGGAAGCGACCGACCTCCTTGAGCGAGTAAGCGAAGTCGATCTCACCGTTCTTGTCGAACGCTTCCTTGCGGTCGGCGGGGATGATGGAGTCGGCGATGGCGGCCGTCTCGACCGGCGTGATCGGGTCCCGATCCATCCGCTGCAGACCGTCCGGGAGTCGGACCATCGGAGGGGAGCCGACCTTCACGTGCAGGTCGGAGCCCTGACCCTCCACCAGGTCCTTGAGCCAGCCGTCGAACTCCGCGACGGCGGAATCCGTTCTCTCCACTTCGCCACACCTCGTCTCGAGCGGGATCCACGGACAGGCGTGCCGAGCACGCCTCGTTCCCTCCCCATCGGTCGTTCGGGTGAGGAACTTCAGCCGACCGGTCCGGGCGTCGAGATCACCCGCCGGCGACGACGCGACAGACGGATCCCCGGTCGGCGAGCGGCTCGAACGAGCGCAGATGCAGCCGGGGGCGCGATCCCTCCAGCAGGCCTTCGAGGAGCCCACGGTGCACCGTGCACACGAGCTCACGGTGCTCCTCGATGAGGTCTCGGAAGGGGCAGCCCCGCAGAGCGATCTCCACCGACCGGTTGCCGCGGCGGCGGAACCGGGGATCGAACCCAGCCTCCGCCAGCGCGTCCCGAAGGGCGGCCAGGTTCAGTCCAGGGCGACGCGCGCCGGGTGGCGGGGCGTGCCTCGTCATGAGGTAGTCACCCCACTCCCTCGCGAGGGTCTCGGCACCCGCTCGCGCGCGCGTCCCGGACATCAGGGTCGCGAGGATGTCGGCGAGCAGCCGGTAGTCGCGCCCTTCTCGGTTGTCCATCGCCACCGCGGTGTAGACCGTCTGGGGACGACCGACCGCCGACCGGGCACGGGGGGGGGGGGCGGCGCGCGGCCGCCCCCCCCCCCCCCACGCCCGCAGGAGCGAAGCGACCATGGAGGGCCGCTCGTCATCGTGGACTTCGGTACCTCGACGAACCTCGACGTCGTGAGCGAGGAGGGGGACTTCCTGGGCGGCGCCTTCGCGCCCGGTCTCGAGGTCTCCGCGGAGT
>JBKKAE010000084.1:0-6727 GCA_046714835.1 Actinomycetota bacterium
CCGGCCCACCATCTCCGTCCGGCGATGACGGAGCTCTTACTGGATCAGCTTGATGATGTTGAACATGGGCATGTACAGGGCCACGACCGCCGCGCCTACGCACCCGCCGATGACCGCGATCAGGATCGGCTCGACCAGCGAAGTCAAGGAGTCGACCGCCGCTTCGACCTCCTGGTCGTAGAACTGCGCGATCTTCTCGAGCATGAGGTCGACCTGGCCGGTCTCCTCTCCCACCGCGATCATCTGGACGACCATCGGCGGGAAGACCGGGTACTTGGTGAGCGGTTTCGCGATCGACTCACCGTCGCGGACCGACATCTGCACCTCGGTGATCGCCTTCCCCACGACCTTGTTGTTCACCGTGTCGCTGACGATCTCGAGGGCCTGAAGGATCGGCACACCCGACTTCATGAGCATCGCGAGCGTGCTCGAGAACCGGGACAGCGCGGTCTTGTGGAACAGCGCTCCGAACACGGGGGCCCGGAGCTTCACGGCGTCGACGACCTCTCGGCCCTTCTCGGTCTTCTTGTACCGGCGGAAGAAGAAGCGACCGCCGATCGCTCCGAGGAGAACGATGTACCAGTAGGCCTTGAATTTCTCCGACATGAACAGCAGGCCGCGGGTCGGCAGCGGGAGCGTCCCGCCGAGCTGGCTGAAGATCGACTCGAACTGCGGGACCACGAAGAGCAGCATCGCCGACATGATGAGGATCACCAGAGCGACCACGGCGACCGGGTAGGTCATCGCCGACTTGATCTTCCCGCGCAGGCGGACCTCTCGCTCGATCATGTCGGCCAGGGCCGTCAGGGTGGAGTCCAAAGACCCACCGGTCTCCCCCGCCCTCACCATCGAGACATACAGGTTGTTGAAGACATGGTCGTGCTTCCCGATCGCCCCCGAGAGCGACGAGCCCTGCTCGACGTCGAGGCGAACCTCGCTGAGAACCCGTGCCAGCTCCTTGTTGTCGCTCTGATCCGACAGGATGCCGATGGCACGGAGGATCGGCAGCCCAGAGTTGACCATCGTGGCGAACTGGCGGGAGAAGAGCGCGACCTGCTTGAGCTTGACCTTCTTGCCGCCGAACTCGATCTGCCCGATGCCCCGCTTCTGGCGCTTGACGTCCAGCGGCGTGAGCCCCTGCTCGCGCAGACGCGCGAGGACCAGTGCCTCGCTGTCGGCGACGAGCGACCCTGTGGTGACGTTCCCGGTGCGGTCACGAACCTTGTACTGGAAGGTATCTGCCATCTCAGCCTCCCATCAACATGCCGCCCGACGAGCTCCCGTACGAGCCCACGGGCGCGTCGTAGCCGTCGGAGAGGGAGCCGCTCGGGGCCGAACCGCCCATGAGCCGCTGGAGCTCCTCGGGGTCGTGGCAGCGCTCGAAAGCGACCTGCTGCGAGATGCGGCCGGCCTTGATGTGCTGCGCGAGGGCCATGTCCATCGTCTGCATCCCGTAACGACCGCCCGCCTGCATCGACGAGTAGATCTGGTGGGTCTTGCCCTCCCGGATCAGGTTGCGAACCGCGGGGGTGCACACGAGCACCTCGACCGCGGCGACGCGTCCCTGGCCGTCGTGGGTGGGGATCAGCTGCTGCGTGACCACGCCCTGAAGGGTGGTCGACAGCTGCACCCTGACCTGCTGCTGCTGGTGGGGCGGGAACACGTCGATGATCCGGTCGATCGTCTGCGGCGCGTCCTGCGTGTGCAGCGTCGCGAAGACGAGGTGACCGGTCTCGGCCGCCGTGATCGCCGTGCCGATCGTCTCGAGATCTCTCATCTCGCCGACGAGGATCACGTCCGGGTCCTGGCGGAGCACGTGCTTGAGGGCCTGCGCGAAGCCGTGCGTATCCGCTCCGACCTCGCGCTGGTTGACAACACAGCTCTTGTGCCGGTGGAGGAACTCGATGGGATCCTCAACGGTCATGATGTGACCGGCTCGCTCCCGGTTCACGATGTCGACCATGGCCGCGAGCGTCGTCGACTTACCGGAGCCCGTCGGGCCCGTGACCACAACGAAGCCGCGCTGGAAGCGCGCGAGATCCATCACGACGTTCGGGAGCCCGAGGTCATCCACGTTCTTGATCTCGAACGGGATCACCCGGAAGACGGCGCCCACCGCATCGCGCTGTTGGAACACGTTCACGCGGAAGCGGGACCGCCCCGGGAGCGAGTAGGACATGTCGAGCTCGAGCTCTTGCTCGAACCGCTCACGGAGCTTCTGCGGCAAGATCGCGTAGACCATGCCCTGCAACGCCCGCGGCGTGAGTGGCGGGTACTCCCCCGCCGCTTCGAGCTCGCCGTGGACACGCACCATCGGCGGGGAACCCGCCGTGAGGTGCAGGTCGGACCCTCCCTTCTCCAGGAGCGCACCGAGCAACTCGGGGATCGGGATCTGTACGTCCTCTTCCTGTTGGACCACTGAGCTCATCTCACTTCACCACCCTCGCGACTTCCTCGATCGACGTGACACCTGCTCGAACCTTGGCCAAACCGTCCTCACGCAGGGTCTGCATCCCCTGCTCGATCGCGACAACCCTGATGGCATCGGCAGATGCACGCTCCACCGTGAGCCGTTCGATCTCCTCACTTCTGAGCATCACTTCGTAGAGCCCGAGCCGGCCCCGATAGCCGGTGCCCGAGCACGCCTTGCAGTCGTTCTTGGCGATCCGGAGGTCGGGCGCGCGGAAGACCTCACCGATCTCGTCCCACCGGTCCTCCGGGAAACCCGCCTGCTGCAGCTCGGCCACGTCGGGCCGGTAGGGCTGCTTGCACTTCTCGCAGAGGATCCGGGCGAGACGCTGGGCCACCACCGCGTCGATCGCGGAGGCGACGAGGAACGTCTCGACGTCCATCTCGACCAGGCGGCTGATCGCCGACGGAGCGTCGTTCGTGTGGAGCGAGGACAGCACGAGGTGGCCCGTCAGCGCGGCCTCGATCGCGATGGTCGCCGTCTCCTTGTCACGGATCTCACCGATGAGCACGATGTCGGGGTCGGCGCGCAGGATCGACCGCAGGGCCGAGGCGAACGTGAGACCTGCCTTCGGGTTCACTTGGATCTGGTTGACGCCGGCCATCCGGTACTCGACCGGGTCCTCGACGGTGATGATGTTCTTGGATTCCTCGTTCAAGATGTTGAGCGTCGAGTACATCGTGGTCGACTTCCCCGAGCCCGTCGGGCCGGTCACGAGGATCGCGCCGTACGGCTTCCGGAACGCGGTCTCGAACCGCCGATAGGACTCCTCCATGAATCCCAGCTCCGAGAGCGCCAGCATCGCGTTGCTCTTGTCGAGCACGCGGATCACGACCTTCTCGCCGTGGACGGTCGGCAGCGTGGCGACACGGAGGTCGAGCTGCCTGGTGCCCACCTTCATCGAGATGCGACCGTCCTGCGGGACGCGCTTCTCGGCGATGTTGAGGTCCGCCATAACCTTGAGTCGGGAGATCAGCCCGCCCTGGAGGTTCTTGGGCTGGGCGCGCATGGGCTCGTGGAGCACGCCGACGACCCGGAACCGGATCCGAACGTCGCGCTCCCCCGGCTCGATGTGGACGTCGGACGCTCGCTCGGCGACGGCCTGGGACATGATCGCGTTGACGAGCTTGACGATGGGCGCGTCTTCGAGCGCAGCTTCGAGATCGAGCTGGTCGCCCTCGGTATCTTCGGCCGCCTCCGCCGCCAGCTGTTCGACATGGGAGTCGAGACCGGCGAACTTGGCGATCGCCTGTTCCACGTCGGCGGAGGTGGCGACCACCGGCTGCACGTCCCGGCCGGTGATCGTTCGGATGTCGTCCAGGGCGTAGACGTTCGCGGGATCGGACATCGCGACCAGCAACTTCCCGTCGCGGTCACCGATGGGCAACGCCCGGTATCGGCGTGCGAGGGCTTCGGGGAGCAGCGCGGTGGAGGCGGGGTCGATCTGCGTGTCGGTGAGGTCGACGAACTCCAGACCCACCTGCTCCGCAAGCGCGCGGACCAGGTCGGCCTCCTTGATCATGCCGAGGTCGATCAGCACCCGTCCGAGCGCCTTGGGGGTCTTCTGGTGCTCCTCGAGGGCAGAGTCGAGCTGTTCGGGCGTGATCAAGCCGAGCTCGATCAGGATCTGCCCGAGTTGCTTCGACTTCCGCTTGACGGTCGTCATCGCCGGGTCCATTCGTCTTAGGTCCGCCGCCCACGCATCTCGCAAATGGGGCTATCTGTTTGCTTCGTCATCCCCCTTCGGGACCTGAAGCAGCCCGGCGAACTCTTTGGCAAGGAGGATCCGGTCGACCTCCGGCTCGTCCTCCCTGCTCACAGGGCGGTTCGGGGTCTCGGTTCGGGGATCGGACCGAGGGGTGGACTCGGCTCCCGCCGGCGTCGTCGCGGTTTCGGACGAGGCCGGATCGGACACGGCTTCCACGGGAGGGACTGTTCGTGCCTCGGGTTCCTGCGATGCGGAGACCTCAGCGGGAACGGGGGCGGCCACCGGCGCTCGCTCCTGCTTGTGAAGGCTGGTCCGGGGTTTGCCGGAGGGTGCGGAAGGCATCTCGGGCAGCCGCATGGTCTCCCGGTCGTCCGCGCGACTTTGCTCCGCCATCATCAAGGCTTGGTCGAGGAGATCCACGAGCACGCCGGGCCGCACGCCAGTGTCCGCGACGGCGAATGCCGAGTACCCGCCACGGCGGACGAATGCCCAGATCTGGTCGGGGAATTCGATGTACGAGCGCTCCGGATCACCGACCGCGGCGAAACGCACCCATGCGAACCTGACGTGCGACTCCGCGTCGCCCTCAGGGTGGGCGCCCAGGATCATGCCGTCTCGAGACAGCAACAAACAACCGCGGACCCCGTCGATGCTCATCGAGACCCGCTGGGCGAGCGCCGAATAGTCGTTCATCCCTCTTGCGAACATCGACCGTGCAGGGGTGGCGCTTGAATCGACGCTGCTACCGGAGCTGCTCTCCGTCGGCGAGGGCGGAGAGAGCGGCGGCCGACATCACCTCGAGGGGCGCCGGCTGGCCCGTCCACAGCTCGAAGGACAGGGCAGCCTGCTCGAGCAGATGCCCGAGGCCCCCGAAGGCGGTGGCGCCGGCCTCCCGCGCTCGCCGCTGGAGGTCGGTCGAAGGCGGGTCGTACAGGAGGTCGATCACAAGGACATCCGGGCCGAGGTGCGGGAGGCTGGGGTGATCGCGTTCCTGCCCCGCTCCTCCCACGGGAGTGGCGTTCACCACGAGGTCGACCACCAACTCCCCCGTGTCGGCCGGCCCGACGAGCGTGACGGGCACCCCGAGCGCTTCAACCATGTGCAAGAGTGGCGCCGCCCTGACCTCGTCGCGCGCCGCGACCGTGAGCGCCTGGAGGCCGCCTCGTGCGAGCGCGAGGGCGCAGGCGCGGGCGGCGCCGCCGGATCCGTAGAGGAGCGCAGAGCGACCCTCCGGATCGAATCCCGCATCCCGTCGAAGGAACCGGTCGAAGCCTGCGACGTCGGTGTTGTGTCCTTCGAGTTCGCCGCCCCGAACGGCGATCGTGTTCACGGCCCGAAGGAGCGTGGCATCGTCGGAACGCCGCTGGATCAGCTCGGCCGCCTCCGTCTTGTGCGGCATCGTCACGTTGGCGCCGGCGAGCCCCAAGGGGACGAGGCCGATGAGAGCCGGCTGCAGCCACTCCGGGCGGACGGGCAAGGGGAGGTACACCCAGTCGAGGCCCTCCGCGGCGAAGGCGGCGTTGTGGATCGCCGGCGACAGGCTGTGTGCCACCGGCCAGCCGATGATCCCGACGACATGCGTGCCGCCGCCGACCCGTTTCTCAGCCGAGGCACTCATCGACGTTCCGATTGTGCTCCGCGAGTGTCAGCCCGAACTTGTGGTGGCCGTCCGCGCCGCAGAGCACGTAGTAGAGGAACTTGGTGTCCGCCGGATCGAGAGCGGCGCGGAGCGATTTCTCGCCCGGGCTCGCGATCGGCGTCGGCGGCAGTCCGGGATTGATCCGGGTGTTGTACGGGCTGTTGAACGCCAGGTCCGGCGTCGACAGCTCGCCGTCGGGGGTGGGGTCGTCGTACAGAAGCGTCGCGTCGATCCCGAGCGCCATCCCGATCTCGAGCCGGTTGTAGATCACGCCCGCGATCAGCCTCCGATCCCGGTCGACGCCGGCTTCCTCTTCGATCATCGACGCGATGATCACGAGCTCGTACGGCGTGACGCCCAGCTGTTCGGTGCGGTCGAAGGGCAGCTTCTCCGCCTCCTTCCGGAACTGCTCGAGCAGCCGCTCCGCGACCACCCTGGCCGACAGGCCCTCCTTCACGAACTCGTAGCTCTTGGGGAAGAGGAACCCTTCGGGCGACGCCGTTCCCTCCGGCAGGTACGGGGGGAGCACGTAGCGCCCGCTCTCCAGTTCCTTCAGGAAGCGCTTCGCGGGGATCTGGAGATCGTCGCGGACCTTGTCGGCGATCTGCGTGAGGCGAAGACCTTCGGGGAGGACCAGCTCGACGGTTGGAACCTGCTCGGGTGGCGTCGTGAGCGCCGTCACGGCGGCATCGAGCGTCATCCCGGTCGTGAGCTCGAAGGAGCCGGTGCGGATCCGGTCTGCCTTCCCCGTTCCGCGAAGGAGGATGTTGCCGACGAACCCGCCGCAGGGGATCACTCCCCGAGCGTGCAGCTCCTCGATAACCTGCTCGCCGGTCGCTCCCTCGACGACGGTGATGCTGACGGGCTTCGGAGGGCCATCCGCGGCTTCCTGGCATCGGCGGTAGTAGCT
>JBKKAE010000085.1:0-8068 GCA_046714835.1 Actinomycetota bacterium
AGATGTCCGGCCACTGGATGCGTGCGAGCACGCCGTCCACGACGTCGAGGACCGGCCGCCGGGCTCGATAGTCGTTCAGCGAATCGACGTCGAACGAGGCGACGACTCGGCCCTCCTCCGCCACGTGGTTGGCGCACGCGGTCGCCGCGCCCGCCGCGTCGATCCACCCGTCGAACGCGGCGAGCAGGATGGGCGCCGAGAGCATGGGGATAGGGTCCTGGAGTCGGTAGAGGGTCACACTTCGAGCATAGACCCGATGGCGACAGAGCCCCCCGGCGGCGTCTCGACGTATCGGGGACGTGAGGCGGGTGGCATCGGCACACAGACCACGGTTGCGGTTCCTTGCGTTGCCGCTGTTCGCAGGCGTCCTCGCCGCCTGTTCGGGCGATGTGATCGGCGACTTCCCGTCGCCACCCACGCCGGCGATCACGGCGTCCCCAACGCCGGAGCTCGACGAAGGGATCCTGGCCGAGATCGCCGTGGGCGGCAGCCCCTGTTACCTCGCCGAGGCGGCGGGGCGCATCTGGGTCACCAGCTTCGACGGCAACGAGCTGCACGAGATCGATCCGGCGACGAACGAGGTGGTCCGTACCTACCGGATGCCCGGCGGTCCGTGCGGCATGGTGGAGCGCGACGGCACCCTCTGGGTCGAGACGCAGAACGCGCTCGTCGTCTTCGACCCACAGCGAGGCGAGGTGATCGACCGACTGCCGATCGACGGCGGCGTCTTCGGCGTCACCTCGACCCGATCGGGGCTCTGGGGCGTGGCGGGCCAGGCCGAGCAGGTGGTGCAGATCGATCCCGACTCAAGGCGCGTGGTGGCGAGGGTCGACGTCGAGGGGCCGGTCGGCGGTCTCGCGGTGGACGGCGACCGGATCTGGACGGTCGCCGCCAGGAGCGCGCTCGTCCGGATCGATCCGACGAGCCACTCGATCGCCGATCGGATCGAGCTCGACTCGTACGAGCCGGAGGGGCTTGCGATCGGTGGGAACGTCCTCTGGGTCTCGAGCTCCTTCGAAGGGAACGTTCTGCGCGTCGATGTTCGGACGGGGAGGGTTCGGGATCGTCTCCCGGTGGACGGCTCCCTGTTCGGGGGCATCGTGATCGGCGGCTCGTACTGGGTGTCCGGGAACAACGGCACGATCTTCCGGCTCGACGCCGGGAGCGGCGAGGTCGTCGATCAGCTCGATCTCGTCGGCTTCGGCCCCATCCCTGCGGCGGGGAACCTCTGGACCGTGGACTTCCTCTCGAACACCGTCTTCCGGCTCGACGAGGGCGTGAACTGACTCGGATGGACCATCCGGCCGTGGTCCCCTTCGGGTCTCTTGGCCTGGGTCTTCTGGCCGATGCCTGCGGCTCGTTCGGGGGATAGTCTCGACCCGAGATGAGCGAAGACCATGTCTACCGCGTCCACCTCACCGATCCGGCAGGGGGCGTCGCGATCCAGGACGTGCCGACCGACTCGTTCGAGGCGACCGAGCGCGGGATCATGCTGAACGGCAGGACGATCGTGCCGTGGCATCGGGTCATCCGGTACGTCCGCGATGTCGTGCAGCCGCTCGGAGAGCCGGAGCTCATGATGCACGCCGAGGTCCGGGCCTGGCTGGATGACGGCTCCGAGTCCGGAGAGACGCTGAAGGTCCGCGCCGATCGGTTCGATCCCGGTCCATGGACGGCGGACCTGCTCGTGGTGGAGGCCGTGAACATCGAGGCCGCCACGATCCACCTGAAGAAGATCCATGTGCCGTGGGGACGGGTCCTCGAGTACGAGCGTGTCCCGCTCCCCGTCAAAGACACCGTCCCGTCCCGTCCCGACTGACGCTCGGAACGAGATCCTCAGGACTCGGGTCGCAACACGGTCTTCAGCGTGGACATCGCGTTCATCGCGGGAGGGAAGCCCGCGATCGTCGCGGTCTGCAGGATGATCTCGCGAAGCTCGTCCGGCGTGAGGCCGGCCTTCAGCGACGCGCGGAGGTGCTGGGGGATCTGCGATGAGCGTCCGGTCGCCACCAGCGCGGCGACGGCCGCGATCTCCCGGTCTCGCAGCGTCAACCCCGGCCTCGAGTAGACGTCGCCGTAGGCGAACTCCACGATCGCTCGGCCGAGGTCGCCGAGGCCCTCGACCGTCGCGAGCGCCTTCTCGTCGTGCACCTCGAGGAACCGCTCCTTCCCCCGTTCGTACCTGTCGTCGCTCAAGCGATGCGCTCCTTCCTCCGGTCCCGCGGGACCTACGGACTGACGAGGAGGCCCTCCAGCCCCCGGATGATGTAGTTGGGTTTGTAGCTCGGCTCTTCCCGCAGCTCGAGGGCGGGGAACCGTTCCAGAAGTGTTCGGAACGAGATCTGCAGCTCCATCCTGCCGAGGGCCGCGCCGAGGCAGAAGTGGATCCCTGCCCCGAACGTGAGATGCGGGTTCGGCTTCCGATCCACACGGAGCTCGTCGGGATCGTCGAAGACGTCCTCGTCGCGGTTCGCGGAGTCGAATAGCAACCCGAGCTCCGCGCCCTTCGGGATCGCGACCCCGTGGAGCTCGAACGGCTCCAGGACCCATCGCTCGAACATCGGGAGCGGCGTCTGGAATCGAAGCAGCTCCTCGATCGCGGTCGGCAGCAGGGACGGATCTGCGCGGAGCGACTGCAGACGATCGGGATGCCGGAACAGCGCCCACCACCCCAGGAGGGTGGAGTTCACGGTTGCCTCGTGGCCGGCGTTGAGGAGCAGTACGCACGTGCCCACGAGCTCGTCCTCGGTGAGGTGCTCTCCTTCTTCGACGACGTGGACGAGCGCGGAGATCAGGTCCTCGCCGGGATCCGTCCGGCGTTCGCGCGCCAGCCCGCGCAGGTACTCCGAGAACTCGACGCTCGCCCGGACGGCGTCCTGTTGCGAGGAAGCCGACGGGTTCAGCTCATACATCTTCACGATGTCGGCGGACCACGGCCGGAGCAGGTGATGGTCCGAGCCGGGGACGCCGAGCATGTCCCCGATCACCGTGACGGGCAGCGGCTCGGCCAGCGTGGGCAGCATGTCGAACGCTCCCGCGCCCTCGACCTCGTCGACCAACCCGTCGAAGATCTCCTGCACGCGGGGACGGAGGGCTTCGACGAACCTGGGGGTGAACGCCTTCGACACGAGCTTCCGCACGCGCGTGTGGTCTGGCGGCTCCATGTCGAGGATCCCGGCGTTGATCAGGTCCCAGAACGGGGTGTGCCACTCAGGTGGCGTCGGCCTGCTCATCTCCTCGTGGGACGACATATGGAGATAGGTCCGGCCGAACCGTCGGTCACGCAGGAGCGCGTCGACGTCTCGGTATCGGGAGATCAGCCAGTGATCGGTCGCCTCGTCGTAGACGACGGGCGCGGAGCGCCTGAGCTCCTCGTAGTCTCGGTACGGGTCCGCGATGTACCCAACGTCCGTCGGTGCGAAGCGCATGCACGGACGATATCGGGGATGAACGCGTTGAGCAGAGGTGCGGGAGGAGGCGGCCCGATCACCCCACCGAGACGCCGGCCACCGGACACGCGAGCTGCCACGTGTCGGAGGCGACGTACGCCGGTGTGGTGGTGAACCAGGATGCGGGAACGGGCGCGGTGAGCGTCGACATCGTGGTCGGGTCGGCCTTCCGATCGCGGTGTCGAGCGTCCGGCTAGAACCAGTCGTCGAAGGTACGCCGAGCGGAGACGGCGAGGCGGTCGATGCGTTCTCGAACGAACCAGGCCAGCTCCTCGCCGTCTCCGCCTTTCGACAGAGCCGCGCTCCGGCAGGCGATCGACCGTTCTCCCTGCCCCCAGGCGGTCTCCCCGAGGGGTTGGGTTCGTTCCCATCCGATCTTCCGACCCCGCGAGTCGTAGGGATAGGTCGCCGGGAGCGAGGCGGCGCGACATCCCGCCTCCGTGACGACGTCGACGGCCCGATGCTGAGGCACATCGGTTTCGATCAAGACCGGTCTGCGATCGGGGCGGAGGTCGAGGAGCCCGTAGGGAAGCCCTTCGAAGCGGCCCCGCACCACCTCGCGCGCGACGGTAGGCGTCGCGCACAGGTAGAGGACCGGGAACGAGCCCGGCGGATTCCACCGGCCTCCCCTCGCCGCCGCGAGCGAGGGATCGAGCGGCCGGCGCCAGTCCGGATGGGCCACCCGAACGAACCGTCCGGAACGGGCGATGTGGCGGAACCGCACGACTACGCGGTGCTCGCCCAGTCGAAGGAGCGCTCGACGGACTCGAGGAGCTCGTCGTGCCGGCCGTCGGCGATCAGCTCGAGCATCGACTGCCCGCCGTAGGCACCGGCGTCGGAGCGCACGACCGCCGGGATCCGCGGAGGCTGCAGGTTGCGTTCGAGCAGGTCACCGATCCGAAGGATCTGCAGGAGCTTGGGCTGCCGCGCGGCAGGGACGCCGTCCTCCAGCCACTGTTGCACGTCCTGTCGCGTGACCCCGAAGCAACGAGCGACGTCGGAGACGGAGAGCTGCCAGCCGGTCATGAGCCGGGCCAGCTCCGAACCCCGGCCGGACAGCTCGTCCAGGACCGCGAGGGTGAAGCGCTCGTAGTGGAGCGGCGCCGGCAACGATGCCGGAGCCGAGGAGACCGCGGTGGGGCGCATACCCGGGATGATGCCGGCCGCCGCCGACAGCAGCGCGCGGATCGGTCCGTCGGGATGGAACGGAGCGGTGAGGGCAACGTGATCAAGCACGTCGGCGGCTGCCGCGGCCGCGTCGTGGGAGGCGAGCAGCGATCGAACCAGTCCATGCCACGCTCGTGCGTAGCGGCGCGCGGCCGCCGGCTCCCCCCGGAGCGCTCTCGGCAACGAACGCTCGACCTCCTGGATTAGGCCGACGGGCAGCTGGATCGTCGCGACCGCCATGGGGGGAGCGTACCGCAAGCAGAACGCAAGTGCAAGCGAAACGCAAGGAGTTTGACTAGACGGGCGGTCGCTCCGTCCCGGGTCGGTTCGCCTGGCCGGCTTCCTCGTCCAGGTCGGCCATCGTCTCGGCTCCGCCCTCGAGCGGCTCGAGCTCCTCGTCGGCCTTGTCCTCGTCGGGCTTGTCGGCCGGCGTCGGCTTCGATTGCGTGAGCTCCTCGTCGGCCAGCTCGGCCTCCTCGGGCTGTCCGACATCCATCGGGTCGCGCTCGGATCCTTCGGTGTTCGTCATGGTTCGCCTCCTCGGGGGTCGGTTCCATGACCCACGTACCCCGGGGAGTCGTTGCGCACACCATGCCCGGAGCATCGGGTCAGGGACCCCGCCTATCATGGTCGGCGTGAGGGGCGACCGCGTCGAGATCGTGGTGGACATCGGTAACGGCGTCCAGACCTACGAGATCGAGGCCACCCGCGCGGGACGCCGTGTCGAGGTCTCCACCGGACGAGGCGTGGTGGAAGTCTCCGAGGTGACGCGGGGCGGCAAGGTGGTTCGAACGGGCCGTTTCATGTCGGCGCGCGTGGTCGCGCTCGTGGAGCATCCGGCCGAGGACGAGCCGGCGATGGGCCGGCCGAAGGCGCGCAAGACGACCCGGGGACAATCCTCCCTGCTGTAGATTAGTTGCCCGTGACGCGCTCGTCGGCACTCTCGGTTCGGATCTGCGCGAGACGATCGAGCGCGCGTCCGCTCCACCCCGCGATCTGCTGTTCGCCGAGCTCGCCGGAGATCCGGAGCGCACTCCGCAGATCCTCCTCGCCTTCGTCCAGGCGCCCCAGGTCGCGGTAGCTGATCCCGCGCTCCGCGAGCGCATCCGCCACCTCCCAGCGAGCGCCGAGCTCCTTGAAGATCTCGATGGCACGGTCGAACTGGGGGATGGCCTCCTCGAAGTTCCCGAGATCCTCGTCGAGCCGTCCACGTTGCACCATCGTCACCGCCACGCTGAAGCGATCGCCCATCTCATCGGCGAGCTCCCTCGCCTGTTCGATCAGCGCGACGGCCTCTTCGGTGTTGTTCTGTTGCGAGAAGTTGATGGACAGCGCGGTCAGCGCGCGCACGCGCGCCCAAGTGTCGTCGTGCTCCTCCGCCAGCGCGAGGGCCCGACGCCAGATCTGATCTGCCTCTTCGAAGTCGTCCCGGGTCCACGGCACCCAGCCCGCGAACAGCAGCGACCGAGACATGGCCCACGCATCGTCCAGCTCACCGGCCGCGGCGAGCGAGTCGGCGAGGAGCTGCTCGGCCTTCTCCAGATCGCCGTCGACGTTGATCGCGATGTCACCCTGGTAGCGGAGGGCGAGCGTGAGCGTCCAGGCATCGTCGAACTTCTCCCCGAGCTCGACGGCGCGCGAAAGCGCCTCGCTCGCGGTCGGATACTCGCCCAGCCAGTAGTGGGATTCGCCCGTTCCCGCGAGCGCTCGCCCTTCCCGCGCCCCCCAAGAGCTCTCGGGCCCCGCCATCGCGAGCGCGCGCTCGTAGAAGTCCACCGCCGAGCGGCTCTCCATCCGTCGCCGAGCGCGATCCCCGGCCATGATCAACGCGTCGACCGCCCGGTCCGGCACGCGGCGATCCGCGGGATCGAGGTCGATCGAGGCCTGCGCGGCGCGTTCGAGATGGTCCGCGGCGTACGAGCGGTGCCCCGACTCCATCAGCGCGTCCGCGATCCGCTCGTGCAAACTCAGGCGCTCGCGCTTGGGAAGGCTCGCGTACGCGACCTCGCGGACGGTCTCGTGACGGAAGCGCCAGCGCGAGATCCTGCCGTCTTCGCGCACGAGGATCTCCGCGTCCTCGAGGCCGCGGATGTCGTCCGCGTCGGCGTCCGAGACGGTGGCCAGCTCCTCGAGGTCGAAGGAGTAGATGAAGACGGACGCACGCCGAGCGAGATCGCGCAGCCGGTGACGGAGGCTGTCGAGGCGCGCGGCGACGACGGCCTGCACGGTCGGAGGGAGCGCCCGCCCCGAGCTGGCGGCCCCGTCCTGACGGGCGCGAAGGACCATGCCGGTGGTCTCGACGATGAAGAACGGATTGCCGCCCGTACGGTCCGCGATCTCGAGGGCCTCGGATTCGCTGACGTGGCCGCCGGCCGCCTCGCGGACCAGCTCGACCGCCTCGGGCCCCGGGAGCGGATCGAGACGGAGCGTGACGGCGTTCACGACGCCCGACCCCCAAGATGGACGCTCTTCCAGCAGCTCCGGCCGCCCGAGGGCGATCGTGAGTGCTCGCTGGGGTGCGCTCCGTGTCGTGGTGACGACGCGTTCGATCAGATCGAGCATCGGGGGACGAAGCCCGTGCACGTCCTCGAACACCAAGACCACAGGCCCGCGACCGGACAGGCCTTCCACCAGGCTCATGAATCCGCTCTGGACGTCCTGGACGAAGACGGACTCCTCGCGCTTGGGCGCGCCCAGCCCGATCGTGAGTCCCAGGCGACCGGCGACGCGTTCCGCCTCACTCGGGTCGCAGCAGCCGTCGACGACCTCTTGGAGGCGTCGCATCGCCTCCTCAGGTGCCATCTCGTCGTCGATGCCCGCGATGTCGCGGACGATCGCCGTCACCGGCGCGAACGTCGCGGTGTCGCCGTAGGCCTCCGCGCGCCCGCGGAGAACGGTGACGTCTTCGCCGAGGCCGGCGATCAACTCGTCGGCCAGCCGGGACTTGCCCACACCCGGTTCCCCGAGGATCGAGACGAGGAGTGGGCTGGACGTGGCGTTCACCCTCGCGACGCTCCCGCGAAGGATGTCGAGCTCGTTCGCGCGGCCCACGAACGGGATCGTGCGGCGCGCCGACCGGGTGGTCAGCGCCTCCACCGGATAGGCCGGCAACGCGTCGGCGAACCCCTTCGCCTCGACCTCCTGCCTGTCGCCGAACGAGACCGCGTCCTCGGTCAGGGCGTGTGTGGTCGCACCCATCAGCACCTGTCCCGGCTGGGCGGCGGTCTGCAGGCGAGCGGCGGCGTTGACGACCCGGCCGGTGACGAGCAATTGCCCGGTCGGCCCGACGCCCGTCGCCGCCTCGCCGGTCTCGATCCCGACGCGGATCTCGAGCGGCTCGTCCAGGCCGAGGGACTGCTGGAGGCGGTACATCCGGTCGCGGATCGCGAGGCCGGCCCGGACGGCTCGCACCGCGTCGTCCTCGCTGACGTGGGGGAGGCCGAACACCGCCA